>NZ_JBKOOL010000108.1:0-19325 GCF_046764065.1 Nocardia sp. NPDC002869 | reverse complement strand
GAAACGGCGAGACCAAGGGGGCCTCAACCCCGCGGCGCCGAAGGCGCCGCAAATAAACACAGAACCTTCGCGGGCGAGTCTGCCTGCCACCTTCGCGTGTGGGTCTGCCTGTCGGTCGGCGTGTGAGCCCGCCTCCCACTTCGCCGACCGACCCCACCTGTCGCGTGATGAGCCGGGAGGCCGCCCGTGCGGTCTCCCGTGGCCGCGCCCGGCCACCGTGTCGGCGCCGGGCGGTACGGTCGCAGGCATGGACGGTCTGTTCGATATGCCCGGTGCGGGGGCGGGCGCACCGGATATCGCCTTCGCGGGCGAGGCCGCACGGGATGGTGGGGCGCGTGCTCCGCTCGCGGTGCGGATGCGGCCCGCCTCGCTCGACGAGGTCGTCGGGCAGCAGCATCTGCTGGGCCCCGGGTCGCCGCTGCGGCGGCTGGTGGAGGGGTCGGGTGCGGCGTCGGTGCTGCTGTACGGGCCGCCCGGTACCGGGAAGACGACGCTCGCGTCGCTGATCTCGTATGCCACCGGGCGCCGGTTCGAGGCCCTGTCGGCCCTGTCCGCCGGCGTCAAAGAGGTGCGGGCGGTCATCGATATCTCACGTCGGCGGCTCACCGCGGGCGAACAGACCGTGCTGTTCATCGACGAGGTGCACCGTTTCTCCAAAACCCAGCAGGACGCGCTGCTGGCCGCGGTGGAGAACCGCATCGTGCTGCTGGTCGGCGCGACCACGGAGAATCCGTCGTTCTCGGTGGTGGCGCCGCTGCTGTCGCGGTCGCTGGTGCTGCAGCTGCACTCGCTCGGGCCCGACGATATCCGGGCCGTGCTCACCCGGGCCATCGCCGATCCGCGGGGTCTGGACGGGCAGTACACGGTGACCGGCGAGGCCCTCGACCACATCGTGCGGATCGCCGGCGGTGATGCCCGGCGGGCCCTCACCGCGCTGGAGGCCTCGGCGGAATCCTCGCTGGACGGGACGGTGGATCTCGACCTGGTGGCCGCCAGTATCGACAAGGCGGCCGTCCGGTACGACCGGGCCGGTGACCAGCACTACGACGTGATCAGCGCGTTCATCAAATCGATCCGCGGCTCCGACGTGGACGCGGCGCTGCACTATCTGGCCCGCATGCTGACCGCGGGGGAGGACCCGCGCTTCATCGCCCGCCGCCTGATGATCCATGCCAGCGAGGACGTCGGTATGGCCGACCCGACTGCGCTGCAGACGGCGACCGCGGCGGCCCAGGTGGTGCAGCTGGTCGGGTTACCGGAGGCCCGGCTGGCGCTGGCACAGGCCACCATCCATCTCGCGACCGCGCCGAAATCGGGCGCGGTGGTCGCGGCGATCGGCGCGGCCTTGGCCGATGTGGCCGCCGGGAAGGCGGGCACGGTGCCCCCGCATCTGCGGGACGGGCACTACGCGGGCGCGGAGCGGCTCGGCAACGCCCAGGGCTACCGCTACCCGCACGACGACCCGGACGGGGTCCTCGCCCAGCAGTACCCGCCGGACGGACTCGTCGGGGTGGACTATTACCACCCGACCGACCACGGCCACGAGCGGGCGGTGGGGCCCCGGGTGAGCACGCTGCGCCGGATCGTGCGCGGTCTGCGCCCCGGAAAACCGGCTCGGTGATAATTCGGGTGCGCGGCACCGGTAGGCTGGATATTCGTGCAGACCCACGAGATCAGACGGCGGTTCCTGGACCATTTCGTTAGTGCCGGGCATACAGAGGTGTCCAGTGCATCGCTGATTCTCGACGACCCGAACCTGCTGTTCGTGAACGCGGGCATGGTGCAGTTCAAGCCGTATTTCCTCGGTCAGCAGACGCCGCCGTTCCCGCGCGCGACCAGCGTGCAGAAATGTGTGCGCACCGGTGATATCGAGGAAGTCGGCGTCACCACTCGGCACAATACGTTCTTCCAGATGGCGGGTAATTTCTCGTTCGGTGACTATTTCAAGGAAGGCGCCATCCGCTTCGCCTGGGAGCTGATCACCAACTCGCAGGAGGACGGCGGGTACGGGTTCGACCCGGAGCGGATCTGGGTCACCGCCTATCAGGACGACCCCGAGGCCGCCGAGATCTGGCGCCGGGTGGCCGGTATCCCCGAGGAGCGGATCCAGTTCCGCGACGGTAAGGACAACTACTGGGATATGGGCGTGCCCGGTCCCGGCGGGCCCTGTTCGGAGATCTACTACGACCGCGGGCCCGAGTACGGCCGCGACGGTGGCCCCGTCGCCGACGAGGACCGTTACCTGGAGATCTGGAACCTGGTCTTCATGCAGGACATCCGCGGCGAGGACAGCCCGAAACTGGGCTTTCCGCCGGTGGGTGTGCTGCCGAAGAAGAACATCGATACCGGTATGGGCGTCGAGCGCATCGCACTGCTGCTGCAGGGCGTCGACAATGTCTACGAAACCGATCTGTTGCGTCCCATCATCGACAAGGCCGAGGAATTGACCGGCCGCTCCTACGGTGTCGAACACGCCGACGACGTCCGGTTCCGGGTGATCGCCGACCACGCGCGCACCTCGGCCATGCTGATCGCCGACGGTGTCAACCCCGGCAACGACGGCCGCGGCTACGTGCTGCGCCGGTTGCTGCGCCGGATCGTGCGCTCGGCCCGGCTGCTCGGCGCCGAACAACCGGTGATGAGCGAGTTCATGCGGGTCGTGAGCGAGCTCATGGCGCCCTCGTATCCCGAACTGTCCACCGACTACGCGCGGATCGAAACCGTCGCGGTCGGCGAGGAGACGGCCTTCCGCAAAACCTTGAGCACGGGTTCCAAGCTGTTCGACGAAACAGCGGAGCAGGTCAAGGCGGCGACCTCGCGCGGCGGCGCCGGCACCATCTCCGGCGCCGACGCCTTCACCCTGCACGACACCTACGGTTTCCCGATCGACCTGACCCTGGAGATGGCCGCGGAAGCCGGCCTCTCGGTGGACGAGGACGGGTTCCGTACGCTCATGGCCGAACAGCGGCGGCGGGCGAAGGAGGACGCGCACGCCCGCAAGCACGCGCACGCCGATCTCTCGGTGTACAAGGACCTGGTCGATCGCGGCGATACGGCATTCACCGGTTTCGACGAGCTGACCTCCGAGGCCCATGTACTGGCCCTGATCTCCGAGGGAGTCCGGGTGCCGACCGCGCCGGCGGGCACCGATATCGAGGTGATCCTGGACCGTAGCCCCCTCTACGCGGAATCCGGTGGTCAGATCGCCGACCGCGGCACGATCACCGCGGCGGGGACGAAACTCGTCGTCAACGATGTGCAGAAGATCGCGAAAAAGCTCTGGGTGCATCGGTGCACCGTCGAACAGGGACAGATCACCGAGGGTGATGTGGTGCTGGCCCAGGTGGACCCGGGCTGGCGGCGCGGCGCCACCCAGGGACATTCGGGCACCCATATGGTGCACGCGGCACTGCGCCAGGTGCTGGGACCGAACGCGGTCCAGGCCGGTTCGCTCAACAAACCGGGCTACCTGCGGTTCGATTTCAACTGGCAGGGTCAGCTCAGCGAGCAGCAGAAGGCCGATATCGAGGCGGTGTCCAACGACGGCGTGGGCGCGGACTTCCCGGTGAACACCTTCGTCACCGATCTGCCCAAGGCCAAGGAAATGGGCGCGCTGGCGCTGTTCGGGGAGAACTACGGCGACCGGGTCCGCGTGGTCGAGATCGGCGGGCCGTTCTCCATGGAGCTCTGCGGTGGCACCCACGTGGGTCATTCCTCGCAGATCGGCCCGATCACCCTGCTCGGCGAATCGTCGGTGGGTTCGGGCGTACGCCGGGTGGAGGCGTTCGTCGGATTGGATTCGTACCAATATCTGGCCAAGGAACGCGCGTTGCTGGCCGGGGTCGCCTCGATGCTGAAGGTGCCCTCGGACGAGGTGCCGGGGCGGGTCGAGCAGCTGGTGGACCGGCTCCGCGTCGCCGAGAAGGAACTCGAGCGGACCAAGATCGCGGCCGTGCTGTCGTCGGCGGGTTCCTATGCCGATGCCGCCGAACGGCTGGGGGACGTGCTGCTGGTCGCGGCCGCCGCACCGGCCGGAGTATCGGCGGGGGATCTGCGCACCCTGGCCACCGATATCCGTGGCCGACTGGGTTCCACACCCGCCGTCGTGGTGTTGCTCGGAAATAACGAGGGCAAGGTGCCGTTCGTGGTGACCGTGAACAAGCCCGCCCAGGCGCTGGGCTTCGCCGCCGGTGATCTGGTGGCCGTCTTCGGGCCGCGGATCTCCGGCCGCGGTGGCGGCAAGCCGGAGATGGCGCAGGGCGCGGGCTCGGACCCGTCCGGTATCGACGCGGGTCTGGCGGCGGTACGCGCTCACATCGGCGCGCACGCCGGCTGATGACGGTGGGCTCGCTGGACGACCCGCCCGTCGACCGGCCCGATCCTGTCACGGATCCGGGCCGGGGCAGGCGGCTGGGCATCGATGTGGGCAGTGTGCGGATCGGAGTGGCCGCGAGTGATCCCGACGGGATCCTCGCGACCCCGGTGGAGACCGTGCCCCGCGATACCGGCTCCCGGCGCGCCGGGCGGCCGCGGGCTGCCCACGCCGGCGGTTCCGCGCCCGGGGCGGGCGCGGATATCGCGCGGATCGCGGCGATCGCGGACGAGTACGAGGCGGTGGAGATCATCGTCGGGTTGCCTCGCACGCTGCGCGGCGAGAAGGGGACCTCGGCGCGCATGGCAACGGAATTCGCCGGAAGGTTGCGCGACTCGCTGCCCGAAGTGCCGATCCGGCTTTCCGACGAACGTTTGACTACGGTGTCTGCTGCACGCGCTCTGCGGGACAGTGGTGTTCGAGCGCGCGGACAGCGGCAGGTGATCGACCAGGCTGCTGCTGTGTCGATCCTGCAGAGCTGGTTGGACGAACGGAGTTCTGTGATGAGGTCGGCCGAGGACGCGGCACGTACCGCGTTGTCCGGAGACGATGAATGACGGATCGATGGGCGCGGGCGGAGGCGCAATTCCGGCAGCGTGAGGCCGAGCGAAAATATCGCCGCGACGACAAGGCATGGGAGCGGTCCCGCCGGGCCGCCGCCACGCCGGTGGCCGACGAGCCGGAGTGGGAGGACGAGCCCGCGGACGGCTGGGACCCCTACGAGGACGATGACACCGCCGTCATTCCCCGCTATGTCGACGAGGACGAATACGACGACGATGTCGACGACGAGCCCGAACCCGAGCCGCGGCCGCGCCCTCGACGCCGCGCCGGTGCGCGGACCGCGCCCGCTCGTGGGGGCCGCGCGGCGGCGCGGAAAGCCGCCCGTAAACAGGAGGGCGGCCGCCGCCGGCTGATCTGGGTGGCCGCCGGGGTCCTGCTGGTGCTGGTCGTCGGGGCAGGGGTGTACAAGCTGGTCAATCGCTACACCCCGGCCGAGGATTTCGCCGGCCCCGCCGGTGCGCCCGTGGTGGTCCAGGTGAAATCCGGCGATACCGCCACCGAGGTCGCCTCGACGATGGCGGAAGCGGGGATCGTGGCCAGTTCCGCCGCCTTCTACGAGGCCGCCGTGCAGAACGAGGGGATGAATTCGCTCCAGCCCGGCTACTACGCGATTCCGGTGCACAGTCCGGCCGCGGACGCGGTCGCGGCGCTCGTCGCGCCCGGCTCGCGGGTCGGAAATGTCGTCGTCTCCGAAGGTCGGCAGCTGCACGATCAGCACGATGTGAACACCGGCGCGCGCAAGGAGGGCATCTACACCAAGATCGCCGCCGCCAGCTGCATGGGTGCCGAGCCCGAACGCCACTGTGTCACCTACGACCAACTGGCCCAGGCCGGCGCCACCACCGATCTGGCCGCGCTCGGCGTCCCGGAATGGGCGGTGGAGTCGGTCCGCACGGTGCCCGACCGTGCCCGCCAGCTCGAGGGCCTGATCGCCGCCGGCAGCTGGGATTTCGATCCGAGCGGTTCCGCGCTGGATATTCTGCGACAGCTGGTGACCGAGAGCGCCCGCAGCTACGAGTCCACCGGACTGCTGGAATCCGGCCGGAGCAACGGGCTCAGCCCGTACGAAACCCTGATCGGCGCCTCCCTCGTGGAACGTGAAGCACTGCCGCAGGATATGAGCAAGGTGGCCCGGGTGATCGTGAACCGGCTGGATATCGACCAGCCGCTGCAGTTCGATTCCACCGTCAACTACGCACTCGACAAAACCGAGGTGGCGACCACCGACGCCGACCGCGGGCAGACCACGCCGTGGAACACCTACGCCATGCCCGGGTTGCCCGCGACCCCGATCTCCTCGCCCTCGATCGCGGCGCTGGAGGCCATGGAGGAACCCGAGCCCGGGACGTGGCTGTACTTCGTGACGGTCGACAAAGAAGGGACCACGCTGTTCACCGAGAGCTATTCCGAACATCTGCATAACATCGAATTGGCGATGGAGAGCGGGATCCTGGACAGTGGGCGCTGAACCGGCGGGCCCCCGCCGCGCCGCTGTGCTCGGCAGCCCCATCACCCATTCGAAGTCTCCGCAGCTGCATCTGGCGGCCTACCGCGCGCTCGGCCTGGACTGGACCTACGAGCGGATCGAATGCACCGCCGACCGGTTGCCCGGTCTGGTGGAGGGGCTCGGCCCGGAATGGGCCGGATTGTCGGTGACCATGCCGGGCAAGGAAGCGGCCCTCGCGTACGCGCAGGTACGCACCGAACGCGCGGTACTGGTCGGTTCGGCCAACACCCTGGTGCGGACGGCGGCCGGCTGGCGTGCCGACTGCACCGATGTCGACGGGGTGCTGGGCGCCCTGCGCGGCGGCGGGGTGCGGGAACTGTCCGAGGCGGTGGTGCTGGGGGCCGGGGGCACCGCCCGTCCCGCGCTGCTGGCGCTGACCGAACTCGGGGCCACGACCATCACCCTCGTCGCCCGCGATGCCGGCCGCGCGGCGGGCGCGCGCGAACTCGCCGAGCGGCTCGGCGCGGCCGTCCGGGTGATCGGATTCGAGGCGCCGGAGCTGGCCGGTGTCTGTGGCCGTGCGGGCGCCGTGGTGAGCACAGTGCCGGCCGCGGCGGCCGCGGCGATCGCCGGACCGGTGGCCGAGGCACCCGTGGTGCTCGACGCGTTGTACGACCCATGGCCCACCCCGCTGGCCGAAGTGGTTGCCGCCGCCGGGCACACGGTGATCGGCGGTCTGCAGATGCTGCTCGAACAGGCCTACGGCCAGGTCGAGCAGTTCACCGGCCGCCCCGCCCCCCGGGATGCGATGGCCGCCGCGCTCGCCGACCTCGGCTGATGTCGCCGGCAGCGCATCGGATCCCGGCGAATATCTGTAACGGGTTCTAGTCCGGTGCGCGGGGGAGTTATGGTGATCGGCATGACTGCGTGGTTGTTGCGGGCACTGGCGCTCGGTGGGCTGGCCGTCGTCCTGCGGGTGCTCCTCGGGTTCGCGATGGGCTACATCCCCACCTACGGGGTGTGGTTGCGGCTGCTGTGCCTGGTGGTGCTGATCGGTACCGCAGTGGCCTGGGGCGTGCGCGACGGCCGGGCCGACCGCCACGAGCACCCGAACCCCGAGCACGGCGCGGACCTGACGATCCGGTGGCTGCAGACCGCGGTGGTCGCCGGCGTGGGCAGCGGACTGGTGTCCTGGCTGCTCGATTTCCTGCCGAAGGTCGACCTCGGCGACGGCGGGCTGCTGTTCGAGGCCACCGCCGCCTCGTCGTTCATCGTCCTGCTGGTCTTCGTGCCCGGGCTCGTCGGGGTGGCCGTCGGACGGCGGCTGGGCAGCCGCGACAACGAGCGGTCGGCGGGTGGTGTCACCCCCGCGCTCGGTTCGCCCGCCTGACGGTCCGACGAGCCCGCGCGGGCCGGAACCATCCTCGGCTGCGGCGCACATGACGGGCTCGGACCGGCGGAATTGCCAGGGGCCACCGCCAACGCCGTCACACTCGGTACTGCGGACCCCGAGATGAGCGCCTGGATCGGTCGAGCCCCCGGGGACGGAATATGTGTACCAGGCCGGAGGGCCGCGATCGTCGCCCTCCGCTGCATCGTCTCACCGCCGGCCCACCCGGTTTCACAGCAGGATCGCGCTGCCTCCGGTGGACCCGGAGCCGGCGACCGCCGAATACGCGGCGGCGAGCAGGGCGGGGTCGGGGCCTTCCAACCGGCCGGGTTTGGCCAGTCCGTCGAGCACCACGAACCGCAGCACGCCGGAGCGGGTCTTCTTGTCGGTCTGCATACTCTCCAGCAGCTGCGGCAGGGCATCGGGATCGTAGGTGGTGGGCAGTCCGACGCTCTCCAGGATGCTGCGGTGCCGGTTGGCGGTGGCGTCATCGAGCCGGCCGGCCAGCCGGCCCAGTTCCGCGGCGAAGACCAGGCCCACCGATACCGCCGCGCCGTGCCGCCAGCGGTAGCGCTCCCGGCGTTCGATCGCATGGCCCAGCGTATGACCGTAATTGAGGATCTCGCGCAGCGCGGACTCCTTGAGATCGGCCGCGACCACCTCCGCTTTCACCGCCACTGCCCGGCGAATGAGCTCCGGCAGTACCTCGCCGGTCGGGTCCAGCGCGGCCTGCGGGTCGCGTTCGACCAGGTCGAGGATGACCGGGTCGGCGATGAACCCGGCCTTGATGATCTCCGCCATCCCCGCCACGATCTCGTTGCGCGGTACGGTTTCCAGGGTCACCAGGTCGACCAGCACGGCGGACGGCTCGTGGAAACAGCCGACGAGGTTCTTCCCCGCTTCGGTGTTGATACCGGTCTTACCGCCCACCGCGGCGTCCACCATGGCCAGCAGCGTGGTGGGTACGTGGACGACCTTCACCCCGCGCATCCAGGTCGCGGCGACGAATCCGGCGAGATCGGTGGCCGCGCCACCGCCGAGACTCACCACCACATCGTTGCGGGTGAGACCGATCCGGCCGAGAACCTCCCAGCAGAAACCTGCCACGGCGAGTTCCTTGCCCGCCTCGGCGTCCGGGATCTCGATGCGGTGGGCGTCCAGCCCGGCCTCGGCCAGCGTGGTGCGCACCACCTCGGCGGTTTCGACCAGCGACGGCTGATGGAACAGGGCGACGGTCCGTACGCCGCCCGCGCCGGTGACCACCTCGACGAGGTCCCCGAGCAGACCGCGGCCGATGATCACCGGATAGGGCTGTGCGGTGCGGACCTCGATACGCGTCGGTTCTGTCACGTGTGCTGCTCCGATCCTGTCTGTGTCTGTTCGGCCTGTTCTCGTTGCTGCCGCCGGGCCCGGGCCCGTCTGGCGCGCGCCCGCCGGGACCGGCCCGGAGTACGCAGGCCGTTGTCGGCGGCCTGCGCGGGCTCGGCGGCGGATGATGTTCCGGTGTCGCTCCCCGGGGTGCCCGATGCCGCGGCATCGCCTCCGGAAGCGGCGGCAGTGCCTGTCTCGCCGGAGGCCGCCGCGCGTGGTACCGGGGTGCGGCGCGCCCGCGCCCGGGCCCGCCGGCGGGCCCGCGACCTGCTGGTGCGCTGGGTACCGGAGCCTTCGGGCAGGTCCGCATCGGGGGTGTCGGCGGCCACCCGGACCGATTCCAGTGCGAGTTTCCCCAGAATCGAGCGGACCACACGGCCGGGACTGCGGCCGTCGGTGCGCACCCGGACCGAGGTCACCTCCCGGTAGAGCGGCCGCCGGGTCCGCATGAGTTCCCGGTATTTCGTCCCGGGGTCGGCGCCACCCAGCAGCGGCCGGTGGGTACCGGCGCCCGTGCGGCGCAGCCCCTCGGCAATGCTGATCTCCAGGTACACCACGGTCCGGTCGCGGAGCAGGACGCGGGTGCGTTCCGAGAGCACCGCGCCGCCACCGAGGGAGACGACACCGCTGCGCGTGGCGAGCGCGTCGCCGACCACCTCTTCCTCGATCCGGCGGAATTCGGTTTCCCCGTCCTCGGCGAAGATCTCCGGAATGGTGCGGCCGGTCACCTCCTCGATCCCGGCGTCGGTGTCGTAGAGCTCGACGCCGAGTTCCCGGGCGAGTTTGCGGCCGATGGTGGTCTTGCCCGCCCCGGGCGGGCCGATCAGCACTACCAGTGGGCCGTGCGGACCGGTCTGCTCGGTCATTACGCCGGGTCGGCGACGGTATCGCCCGGGTTCAGATGGGGGCGCCCGCTGATCCGCTTCACATAGCCGCCGAGGTTGCCCACCGTCTCGGCGAGCGAATCGCCACCGAACTTCTCCAGCGCGGCCTGGGCCACTACCAGCGCGACCATCGATTCGGCGACCACGCCGGCCGCCGGAACGGCACAGACATCGGAACGCTGGTGGATCGCCACGGCCTCTTCGCCGGTGGACATATCGACGGTGGCCAGCGCGCGTGGCACCGTGGAGATGGGTTTCATGGCCGCGCGTACGCGCAGGGCCTCCCCGTTGGTCATCCCGCCCTCGAGACCGCCGGCGCGGTTGGTGGACCGCAGCACGCCGTCACTGCCGGGACGCATCTCGTCGTGGGCCTGGCTGCCGCGGCGCCGCGCCGTCTCGAAACCGTCGCCGACCTCGACGCCCTTGATGGCCTGGATACCCATGAGCGCTGCCGCGAGCCGCGAGTCCAGCCGGTTCTCGCCGCTGGTGAAGGAGCCGAGTCCGATCGGGAGCCCGGTGACGACCACCTCGACCACCCCGCCCAGCGTGTCGCCGTCCTTCTTCGCCGCCTCGATCTCGGCGATCATGGCCGCCTCGGCGCCGGCATCGAACGCGCGCACCGGGCTCTCGTCGATCGCTGCCAGATCGGCGCCGGTGGGGACCACCCCGGTGGTGTTCGCGGCCGTACCGATGGAGACCACATGGGAGACGACTTCCACCCCGAGGGCCTGGCGCAGGAAGGCGCGCGCCACCGTCCCGGCCGCGACCCGGGCCGCGGTCTCGCGGGCGCTGGCGCGTTCCAGCACCGGGCGGGCGTCGTCGAAACCGTATTTGAGCATGCCCGAGTAGTCGGCATGGCCGGGGCGGGGGCGGGTGAGCGGAGCGTTGCGGGCCAGTTCGGCCAGTTCGGCCTCGTCGACGGGATCGGCGGACATGACGGTGGTCCACTTGGGCCATTCGGAATTGGCGATCTCGATGGCGACGGGCCCGCCCATGGTGCGGCCATGACGGACCCCGCCGATCACGGTGACCTTGTCGGCCTCGAACTTCATCCGGGCGCCGCGACCGTAGCCCAGCCGTCGGCGCGCCAGCTGTGCGGAGATCTCCTCCGAGGTCACCTCGACACCGGCGACCATCCCTTCCAGGATGGCGACGAGAGCGGGTCCATGGGATTCTCCAGCAGTTATCCAGCGCAGCACGCCGACCATCTTCCCATGTCGGCGCGACGGACGGGGGATGCGGTCGGCCGTGCTCATCGCCCCGGGACGTGCGTGCTGTCCGGGATTGCCGCGGGGTCACCACAGGGCGAGTCCGAGAAGTGTCGCGGCACACATCGACGGACCGTGCGGGATCGTGGGTCCGGGGCCTTCCGGTGCGGGCGCCCGCGGGGCGGGGCCGCCGTATATCCGCCGGCCCACCCGAGAACCGAGCAGTGCGCCGACTCCGGCGATCGCGGTACACACCGGCGCCGCGACCGCCGACCAGACCCAGACGGGACCACCACCGAGCCCGGCGGCCGCGCCCAGTCCCACGGCCAGTTTCACGTCACCGGCCCCGAGTGCGGCCGGGCGCGTCAGGTGGATCAGCAGATAAGGGGTCGCGAGCAATGCCGCGCCCCGGGCGGCGGTGGGAAAGTGCCCGGTCAGCGCCGCGTAACCGAGCACGATCACGGCTCCGGGCACCGTGAGCAGGTTCGGTAGGCGCCGGGAGCGGATATCGCTGATGCTCAGCGCCGCGCACCAGACGGTCAAGGCGAGGAAACCGAAGGTCGTCACGTCGTCCACGATCGCCGCCGGCGGGCCGTACCGGTGGCGGCGAACACGATCTGTGGACAAGTCGGGACGCCGGGCCGATATGTGAACAGCGAGCGATCCTCATTTTCGGGGTGTCCGTCGCCCGGTCGGCCCGTGTGCCGAGGCCGGGTCGGCGGTACTTTTATGCCATGTCTGCTGATGCCGGTCGGGGCCCGCGGGTCCGGCCCGATTACGCTGCCCGGCGCGGTGCCCTGCGCAACCTGCTGATCCAGAACGAGATCGACGGCCTCCTGGTCACCGATCTGGTGAACATCCGCTATCTCACCGGATTCACCGGGTCGAACGCCGCGCTGCTGGTGCACTCATGGGACACCCCCGGCGCGGAGGACCGCACCGTGATCGCGACCGACGGGCGCTACGACACCCAGGTCGCCGAGCAGGTACCCGATCTGCGCGCCGAGATCGCCCGGGCGGTGTCGCGCCGGGTGGTGGAACTGGCGGGGGAGTGGCAGTTCGGCCGGTTGGGTTACGAGAGCCATATCGTCACCGTCGATCAGCACCGGGTGCTGCTCGAGCTCGGCTCGGGCCTGGAGTTCGTGGCGACACCGGGCCTGGTCGAGCAGCTGCGCATGGTCAAGGACGAGTACGAGATCGACCTGCTGCGCACCGCCTGCGCCGTCGGCGACGGAGCCTTGGCGGCACTGCTGGAGGCCGGGGCGCTGCGGCCGGGACGCACCGAGCGTCAGGTCGCCCGGGATCTGGAATGGGCGATGTTCGAGCGCGGGGCGGCCGGCATCGCCTTCGAGACCATTGTCGCGTCCGGAGCGAATTCCGCTGTTCCGCATCACCGGCCCACCGAGGCGGTACTGGCCGCCGGTGATTTCGTGAAGATCGATTTCGGCGCCGTGGTGGACGGCTACCACTCGGATATGACCCGGACCTTCGTGCTCGGCGAACCCGCGTCCTGGCAGCGTGAGGTCTACGACCTGGTGTATGCCGCCCAGCGGGCCGGCCGGGAGGCGCTGCGGCCCGGTGTGCCGTGTGCCGATGTGGACGCGGCCGCCCGTGAGGTCATCGCGGCCGCCGGTCACGGGCCGCTGTTCGTGCACGGTCTGGGGCACGGGGTGGGGTTGCGCATCCACGAAGCGCCCGGAATCGCCAAAACGGGCACGGGTACACTCCAGTCTGGCGTGGCGGTGACCGTCGAACCAGGTGTGTACTTTCCCGGCCGCGGCGGGGTCCGGATCGAGGACACGCTCGTGGTGCGCGAAGGGGGCCCGGAGCTGCTCACCAACACCAGCAAAGATCTGATCGTCGTCGGATGACGACGGTCGCCCGAGAACCGAGGAGACCCGAAGACAGTGGCGGACACCAGCGACTTCAAGAACGGCCTCGTGCTGAAGATCGACGGTAATCTCCAGCAGATCGTCGAGTTCCAGCACGTGAAGCCGGGTAAGGGTCCCGCGTTCGTGCGGACGAAGCTGAAGAACGTGCTGTCGGGCAAGACCGTCGACAAAACCTTCAACGCGGGCGTGAAGGTGGAGACCGCCACGGTCGACCGCCGCGATATGACCTACCTCTACCACGACGGCTCCGATTACGTCTTCATGGACGGCGAGACCTTCGACCAGATCGCCATCGCGGAGAGCATCATCGGCGAGCAGGCCCGGTTCCTGCTGGAGAACATGACCGTGCAGGTCGCCACGCACGAAGGCGCGCCGCTGTACGTGGAGCTCCCGGTCACCGCCGAGCTCGAGGTCACCCACACCGATATCGGTCTGCAGGGCGATCGCTCCACCGGCGGCACCAAGCCCGCCACCCTGGAGACCGGCGCCGAGGTCCAGGTCCCGCTGTTCATCAACACCGGCGACAAACTCCGCATCGACACCCGCGACGGCGGCTACCTGGGCCGCGTCAACTCCTGACGTGCCCGATCAGCCCGCGGACAAGAAATCCGCATACAAGAAGCTCGGCGCCCGCCACAAGGCGCGCCGCCGGGCAGTGGACCTGCTCTTCGAGGCCGAGGCCCGCGATGTCGATCCCGCCGATCTGGCCGACGAGCGGATCGAGCTCGCGGCCCGCGATCAGGGGGTGGCGCCGGTGCATGCCTATACCCGCACCCTGGTGGACGGTATCGCCGAGGAACTCGACCGGGTGGACGGGACCATCGAGTCCTATCTGCAGGATTGGACGCTGCCCCGGTTGCCCGCGGTGGATCGCGCCATTCTGCGGGTCGCGGTATGGGAACTGCTCTACGCGCCCGATGTCCCGCCGATCGTCGCGGTGGACGAGGCGGTGGAACTGGCCAAGGAACTGTCCACCGATGATTCCCCGGGATTTGTGAACGGGGTGCTCGGACAGGTGGTACTGGTGGCGCCGCAGATTCGCGCGGCCGCCGCGGCCGCCGGGCGTGCCGGCGATCCGGAATCGGAGGACTGAGATGCGCAAGTACCTGGTGCTGGCCCTCCGTACTCCGGCCTACGACCCGGCGGTGGCCGAACCGCACCGCCGGTTCCTCGCCGAGCTGCGTGCGAAGGACATGCTGCAGGAGAGTGGTCCGTTCACCGACGGCAGTGGTGGGGCGTACCTCGTGCTCGCGGATTCGCTCGCGGCCGCCGAGGCGGTGGTGTACACCGATCCGCTGCACACCACCGGCTCGTCCGCGATCACGGTTCACGAGTGGGAGATCACCGGCTGAGCCCATGCCGGATCTTTCCGGCCCCGGTCCGCCGCGCGACTCGATGAGAGGGCGATAGGCTGTTCATCGCAACGTCCCATGATGTCGAGGAGTGCGGACCATGACCGAGAACGCGGGTATCACCCTGCCCGAGGGCGGCTGCACCGCCGCGGAGGCCTGGGAGATCTTCGACCGGTTGCCGGCCGCGCGGGTGGACGAGGTGACCACCGGCCGCTGGCGCGGTTCGGAACTGCCCACCGGTCACCCGATGGACGGCACCCTGTCCGAATCCGGTTGGTACGGAAAACAGTTCGATGCACCCGATCAGGTGCATCCGCTGCTGTTCACCGATGAGCGCGGCACCGTGTTCGCGGTGGATCCGCGCCGGGTCCCGCTCTCGCTGGCGGGCCGGATTCCGGCGCACTGGCTGCGCGCGGTCCGCAAGAACCTGCGCACCCTCGGCCCGCTGCTGCGTACCCGCAAGGCGACGGCCCGGCTACGCGATATCGAGTACCGCGGCGTGGTCGGCGCCGCCATGGTCTACGACCATCTGCCGATCATCGACCATTTCCGCCGGCTCGGCGACGACAGGCTGCTCGGTGTGATGGATATGCGCGGTCTGGCCGAACCGTACTTCTTCGTCCTGACGCGCTGATCAGCGTGCCGCCGGGCCCGGCCGCAGGATGATCTTGCCGAGCGGCGCCCGGGATTCCAGCAGTTCGTGGGCCGCGGCGGCGCGGTCGAGCGGCAGGATCGTTTCCACCGGTGCCGCCAGGGCCGGTACTCGCTCGAGTATCGCGGCACGGGCGTGGCCCACCCGGCCGTGCCAGGCGGAGCCGGAGCATCCGGTGAGTGTCAGCCCGTGCGGGATGAGGTCGGCCGCCGAGACGCGGGCGGGTTCCCCGGAGAGCCAGCCGTAGCTGAGCATTCGCCCGGAGCCGGGCGTCATGGTATCGAGCAGCGCGGCCGCCGAGGCACCGCCGAGTGAGTCGAACACGATATCGATCGTGCGGCCCGGTTCCCCGCGAAGTTCCTCGGGCCAGTGCGCCTCGCGGTGGTCGATCACCTCGTCGGCGCCCAATTCCCGCGCGCGCCGGACCTTGTCCGGACCGCCGGCGGTCGCGATCACCCGGGCCGCGCCGAATTCGCGGGCCAATTGGACCAGGTGGGCACCCACGCCGGTGGCGCCGGCCTCGATCAGCACTGTTTCGGAGCCGGTCAGCGCCGCGGCTTCCAGCAGCGCCAGCGCCACCGAACCGCTCATCATCACCGCCGCCGCGGCGGCGGCCGTGACGCCCGCGGGAATCGGAGTCGTGGCTTCCGCTCTCGCGCGGACCAACTCGGCATACGACCCCGTACCGTCCGTAGCGGCCACCACCCGTTGTCCGAGGTGCTCGGATCCGACGCCCTCGCCCACGGCGATCACTTCGCCGGCCGCCTGGAAGCCGAAGACGACCGGCGGGGGTGACGCCATCGGAAACGCGCCGGAGCGCAGCTGGGTTTCGGGGTACAGGACGGGAATCGCCTCGGTCCTGATCACTACTTCGCCCGGGCCGGGGGCCGGCTCCGGGGCTTCCCGGGGTACCAGCACCTCGGGCCCGCCCGTATTCGTCATTACGATTGCCTGCATTGGAACTCCATAAGTTGACTGACGGTCCAGATAACTTCTCCAAGATATGGACCGCCGGTCAAGTTGTCAACGAAGGTGGTGCGACAATTCCGAAGGAACGCGCGGACGCCGCCCGCAATCGGCGCGCCATCCTGGACGCGACCGCGGCGCTACTCGCCGAGCACGGACCGGAGGCGGTCACCATGGACCGGGTCGCGGCGGCCGCCGGCGTGGGCAAGGGGACGATCTTCCATCGTTTCGGCAACCGGGCCGGATTGCTGCACGAGATGGTCGCCGAAAGCGCGATCACCCTGATGTCCGCTGTGGCCGACGGCCCCCCGCCGCTGGGTCCCGGCGCGCCGGCCGGTGACCGGCTGCTCGCCTTTTTCGACGCCATGGCCCGGCTGGTGATCGACAACCTGGCGCTCATGGAGGTCTACCGGGTGGTCCCGCCACATCCGCGCACCGAGGAGTTCCACCGGTTCTGGCGTGCCCACATCACCGCCCTACTGAGCGAAGCACGCCCGGATCTGGACGCGGAGACGGTCGGGCGGCTGCTGCTGGACGGTCTGGCGGGTCAAACCGTGCCGGATATGGTCCGCGCGGGATCGGCCGATCGGTTGCTGGCGGCGGTCGATCAGCAGGTGCGCGCGGTCCTGCATACGCCGTAACGCCTCGAGATTCAGCGCACGTTGCGCGGCCGGAACTGGATGCTGATCCGCGGCCCGGTCGCCCGCCGGGTCTTGGGCACCGCGTGCTCCCAGGTGCGCTGGCAGGAGCCGCCCATGACCAGTAGATCGCCGTGCCCCGGGTGGAAGCGCAGGCTCGGCCCGCCGGTGCGGGGTCGCAGCAGCAGTGGCCGCGGCGCTCCCAGGGTGAGGATGGCGACCATGGTGTCGTGCGCGGCGCCGCGTCCGATGGTGTCGCCGTGCCAGGCCACGCTGTCGCGGCCGTCGCGGTAGTAGCAGAACCCCGCGGTGCGGAACGGTTCGCCGAGTTCGGGTCCGTAGTAGGTGCTGAGCGCCTCGCGGGCCTCGGTCAGGACGGGGTCCGGTAACGGGTCGGATTCGCCGTAGAAGCAGAGCAGTCGCGGTACATCGACGACCCGGTCGTACATCTGCCGCCGCTCGGCCTGCCACGGCACCGTCGCGGCCAGTTGTTCGAACAGGTTGTCGGCGCCGCGCAGCCAGCCGGGGCGCAGATCGACCCAGGCGCCGTGGGTGAGCGGGGTGCGCCCCACGTCGGTCAGCGGGGCGAGTTCCGCCGCCCCGAAGCCGTCGAAGAGTGAGCCCTGCAGTGCCATGTCGTCAGGGTACCCCGGCATTCGAACGTATGTTCCCATGGGTCGGCAATGAGGCCTCGGCTCGGCGATCGCCGGGGCTCGCGCTCCCGCAGCACCGCCGGGGGCACTCGGAGAAGAACGATGACTGCTCCGACTGGTTCTACGCCCGCTGAACAGCGCCGATGCCCGTATCGGCGGCTGTGTCAGGCCGGCATCAGGGCGGTGTCAGCGGATCCGGCGACAGTATTCCCATGAGCAGCACAGCGCACAGCACGCCTCGGACGGACGCGGTATCCGTTCGATCGAATTCCGCAGCAGCATCTTCGAAGGAGCACGCCACCATGTCCGTCACCCTGACCGATCGGGAACAAGCCACCCTGCGGACCGCCGCCTACGGCGCCGTGACGTTGATGGCCGCCACCGGCGCGGCCCACTCGGCCGTGGCGAACGGGTCCCTCGCCCTGGCCTCGGCGACCGGGGTGGTCGGCCATGCGCTCGCCGCGCGGTCCGCGGATATGGAACTCACCGGAAAGGCTGTCGCCGAACTCGCCGACCAGGTGTTCCCGGCGCTGCGTGCGGCGGTGAACCTGCTGGAGAACAAGAATCCGGCCGAGGCCGAGAACTTCCGCGGCACGGTCGGCCTCGCTGTCGACGCCGCCGCCCGGCCCCGCCGGGGTGAGCCCGGCCCGGCGACGGTCGAGATGGCCCGCAAGATCACCGCCGCCCTCGCCGCGCCGGGCGCCGTGGGCGGCCGGACCGAGCCGGCGGCCGGTGAACGGGACCGCCCGGAGTTGCGGAAAGCGCTCGAGGAGATCGTCGCGTCCGGTCTCATCGGGATCACGGTGCGGGTGCACGACGAGCGGGGCGAGTGGGCCGGTAGCGCGGGAGTGGCCGAGTTGGGTGGTTCGGTGCCGCCGCCGATCGACGGGCATGTCCGGATCGGCAGCAATACCAAGACTTTCACCGCGACCCTGGTGTTGCAGCTGGTGGGTGAGGGCAGGATCGGGCTGGACGTCCCGGTGGTGGAGTATCTGCCGGAGCTCGGGTTCGACGAGCGGATCACGGTGCGGATGCTGTTGCAGCACACCAGCGGCCTGTTCAACTTCACCGGGGAGTACTACGGCGACGGGACGGTCGTGGCGGGGATCCCCTGCACCATCTCGGGTAAGGCGTGGGTGGACAACCGGTTCCACAGCTACGAGCCGGAGGAACTGGTCCGGCTGGCGCTGTCGAAACCGGCGCGGTTCGAGCCGGGGACGGACTGGAGCTATTCCAACACCAATTACGTGGTGGCGCGGCTGCTGGTCGAGAAGGTCACCGGACGCCCGGTCGCCCAGGAGATGCAGCGCCTGATCCTGGGACCGCTGGGACTGACGGGCACCGTAGCGCCGACCACGCAGACCGGGATCCCCGAGCCGCACGCCCACGCCTACTACCGCTACGAAGACGCCGGCGAGGAGCTGACGATCGACGTCACCGAACACAACCCCTCCTGGATCTCCAGCGGTGGTGACATGATCTCGACCAGCCGGGACCTGCACGTCTTCATTTCGGCGCTGAACAGCGGCAAGCTCCTGCCGGACGGCCTGCTCACCGAGATGCGCACCCCGCGCCCGACGGGTATCCCCGGGATGGGCTACGGGCTGGGGGTCTTCGTTCAGGAGTTGGACGGCGGCGGCACCCTCGTCATGCACAACGGCGGCGCCGGAGGTCATGCGGCGCTGATGTACAGCACTCCCGACGGCACCGCGACGCTGACCGGCACACTGAACTATGTGGACGATGCCGCGCTGTCGCTCTCCGCGGCGTTCCAGGAGGCGGCTCGTCGGCTCGTCGGCGAAGTATTCGACGGCGGGTGGGCCGATCCGGCTCTTCCGGCGGAATGAGCGCAAGGGTCCATGCGACCCTGCGAACCGACCTTCTCCGGTGGTGCGTGCGATAGCGCGCGAATCCGCGGCCGCGCCGAGCTTTCGAG
>NZ_JBKOOL010000107.1:0-19330 GCF_046764065.1 Nocardia sp. NPDC002869 | reverse complement strand
ACACCCACCACCCGGTGGGCTGCGACATCAACTGAATACCGATGACAACGCTCGGACTCTGAAACCGGGTGGTCGCACTATCGGGGACCGGTCAGCAGCACTCAGTTGGTATGAAGAGAATTTAGATAACCTTACCGATTCGTTGAAAGCGGGAGTGGAGTCTAGCAATTATCCGATAGCTGTCGGTGCGGTTACCAATGTAATCCCGTATCTTACCCAGCGTGCTCGCTGGGCGACTGCCAGCGAACTATGCGCTCAGGGTCTAGACCTACTTCCTTACTCAAGCGAGGTGAGTCTCGCTCTAGGTGAGGAACTGCCAGTCATACGTGCAGGTTTGATGGCCTGCTTAGCAGAATCGATGCAAAATTTAGAGCGTCACGAGGAGGCTCTAAATTGGTGTGATCAAGCCCGGAAATGTGGACTCGGGGAGTATTGGAATGCTCATCTACTGAATATCGAAGCTGGCGTATATCGCGGTCAGGGTCGCTATCAAGAAGCGCTAGATATTTACGTGAGGCTGGCAGCGATTGCCGAAAACGATAGCAGTGCCCTATCTCCAGGAATTGTAGATCATAACATCGGGGCAACTCTGCGTGACATGGGGCGCTATGAGGATGCAATTCCATATTTAGAGCGGGATCTTGCGGGGTGTCGAGAAAATGGAGATGTCTACGGTGAGGCGCACACCCTTAACACCATAGGCCTTGCCTGGGGTAACCTCGGAGAGTTGGATCGTGCTCGTGATATGTTGATTTCTTCAATAGAGCTCTATAGGCGTCTAAGTGATCCAATCCATGAAAGTTATGCATGGAATGACCTTGGCAACCTCTTCTCCAGAAGGGAACTCTATGTCATTGCGGAGGCGTGTCATAGGGTTGATTTTTCCCTAAGTTATCCGGCTGGCGATCTAATAGGTGCATCCAAGGCGCTGTTGAAAATTGCAGAAGCGCAGATGCGGATACAACCTCATTTTTACCAAAATGCGCTGAGTTGCGTGGATAATGCGGCGAGGATAATTGCGGTAGAAAGGACAATGGAGACGTATGCGATGGCATGGTCTACCCTAGGCCTTATTGGTCTCTTAACTGGTCAAAGAGAGTCGTCAAAACGTGCGTTTGAGATATCAATAGGTTGTTATCGAGATGCTGGTGACGTTGAAAACTATGTCGGTTCGGTGATCAATTTCGCGCACTCCTTGGTGCTTCTAGGGGAAGCCGATGCCGCATTGGATAGGTTGGAAGCTCTGGTGTCGTGGGTTGCTGATAATAGCTACCCGCGTTGGGAGGAGAAAGCTAGATACCTGGTTGATTTGGTGCGCCTGATTCGAGATGGAGGCTCTGAAGATGTCGACTATTCTGAACTTGCGGAAGCGTTCGATCGACTTTGATCTGGGTCTTGCTCTGGTGATTCATGAGGCGATCTGGGTAGGTCGCAACAGGTGTTGTTTGTTCTTCCGGTGAAATTCCTGTCGAGTCCTAGCTGCCTCCGGAATGCCGTTTTCCGGGTCTCTTTTTCAGGGCATTTTCAACTATTGATTGTATTTGCATTTCTATTTTTGGTCCAGGGTATGTTTTTCTCGTAACTCGCGTCTGCGAATCTTTCCAGTCTGTGTTTTCGGCAGATCCGGGACAATCTTCAGGACCCTGGGGCGCTTATAGGGCGCGAGTCGGTCTCGGGCGAACGATATCAACTCGTCGACCTGGGGGAAATGCCCGTCTTTCAGTGAAACGTAGGCAGTTACCGCCTCGCCTTGGTACTCGTCCGGAATGCCTACAACTGCAGCTTCGAGCACCGCCGGATGTTCGTAGAGGACGTCCTCGACCTCGCGCGGCCATACCTTGTAACCGGAGACGTTGATTTGGTCTTTGATCCGGTCGACCAGGTATACCCAGCCCCGCCCGTCCACTATCGCGCTGTCGCCGGTTCGTAGGCGGCCTTCGGGGAGAGCGGCCTCGGATTCTTCTGGTTTGCGCCAGTATCCGCGGATGACCTGGGGGCCGGTGACGACGAGTTCGCCTTGGCTGCCGGGTGGTAGGGGGTGGCCTTCGGTGTCGACCACCTCGACGTTTACTCCCGGGAGCGGTAGTCCGATGGAGAGAGTGCCGCTGTCCGGGTCGACCGGTGCGCTCGTACCGGGCGGGACCGCGGTGACTGCCGAGGAGGTTTCGGTCATGCCGTAGGCGTTGTGAATGTAGTGGCCGAACCGCTCCCGGAACCGCTCGACCGTGCTCGGTGGAACCGGCGCACCCCCGCTGTACAGCGTTTTGATGGTGGAGAAGTGTCTGGCCGTTGCGTATTCCGAGTTCATCATCGCGTTGAAGGCGGTGATGGAGCCGATGGTGTAGGTGACGCCGTGTTCGCGGAGGGCGTCGACGGCTACGTCGGTGGTGAAGCGGCCGGTGAAGACCAGGGAGGTGCGTTCGGTGAGGGCGAGGGCGCCGATGACGACCGCTCCGGTGATGTGGAACAGCGGGGCCAGGGCGTAGACCACGTCGCCGGGGGTGATGCCGGCGAGTTCGGCGAAGCTGGTGGTTACCGCGCGGACGTTGGCGTGCGAGTTCATGGCGCCCTTGGGCGGGCCGGTGGTGCCGGAGGTGTAGGCGAGGAAAGCGAGGTCGTCGCCGTGTACTTGGATAGTTGGGGGTTTCCGGCCGGCGTACTCGTGGGCCAAAGTCAGTAGGTCTGCGGAACTCTCGTCGGCAGGGGTGGTTTCGGGTTTGAAGACGCGGGGGTCGTTGCGGGACTGGAGGTCCGACTCCGCGGTGCCGAGTACCCATCCGACTGTGGTGCCTTCGACGTCCTCCCGGACCTGTTGCACATCGCGGTCGGTGGTGATGATCCCGACCGGTTCGGCGTCGCTGACCAGTTCGCGGAGTTCGCGGCCGCGATACATCGGGTTGAGCAGGAGGGCGATCGCGCCGAGTTTCCAGAGGGCGAGCAGGACGAGCGCGTATTGCGGGATGTTCTGGAGGTGGATGCCCACCCGTTCACCGTGGCCTACGCCGCGGTCGGCGAAAGCGGCCGCGAGGGCGGTGGCGAGGTCGTCGGCCTCGCGGACGGTGAGGGTGGTGTCGAAGTAGACGAGGGCGGGGGCGCCGGGTTCGTGCCGGACCCTGTCGTGCCAGGCCGCCACGAGGGTGGCGAACTGATCTGTTACCTCTGGGGAGCGGGACGCCCCGTCCGCCGCACCCTCATCAAATGCGGCGGACGGGGCATTCCCGGTGTTACCGGTGGTCATGCCGGGAGTTCCTTGCGGCTGGTTTCGCGGATGGTGGCGACGGTGAGCAGCCCGATGGCGCAGACGCCCATCACCCAGTAGGCGGGCGACATCGCGTTGCCGGTCGATTCGACCAACTGCGCGGCGACATAGGGGGCAGTCCCGCCGGCCGCGATGGTGCCGATATTGAAGCCCAGCGAGACTCCGGTGTAGCGAACCGTTCGCGGGAAGAGTTCGGTGAACAGCGGGAACGCCGGAACCTGCACGACGCCGTTGAGCACCATGTAGACGAAGTAGACGATGCCGATCACGACGATGCTCGACGTCGCCCCCATGATCATGAACGCCGGAAGCGCGATCACGACGTAGGCGAGGTACCCGCCGACGAGTACCGGTTTACGGCCGAACCTGTCGGTGAGCATGCCGCTGATCGGGAAGGTAGCGCAGGCCAGGGCGATGGCGATGGCGGAGGTCCAGTAGACGGCGTCCTTGGAGAAGCCCAGGTCTTTGATCAGGTAGACGCTGAAGTAGGTGAGGCCGATATAGCCGGAGCCGTTCATCGCGATGGCGACACCGACGACGCGGAGTACGGACCACGGGTTCTTGGTGACCGTGTCGAGCAGCGGGCTCTTGGTGACCTGCTGCTTCTCGGCCATCTCCTCGAATTCGGGGGTGTCCTCGAGCTTCATCCGGACGCGGAGGCAGACGTAGGCGAGGGGGAGGGCGAGCAGGAACGGGATACGCCAGCCCCACGACTCCATCTGCTCGTCGGTGGTGATCAGGGCGACCACACCCACGACGGCAGCGGCTACGGCGAAGCCGAGGGTGGAGCCGACGGGGGTGAAGGAGCCGAAGAAGCCGCGTTTGCGGGGCGGGGCGGATTCGGCGATATAGGTCGCGGCGCCGCCGACTTCGCCGCCGGCGGAGAAGCCTTGGGCGAGGCGGACGAGGACCAGCAGGATGGGGGCGAGGACGCCGACGGTCGAATGGGTGGGGAGCAGGCCGAGGATGCCGCAGGCCACGCCCATGCTGACGACGGTGATGACGAGGGCGTGGCGGCGGCCGCGGCGGTCGCCGAGGCGGCCGAAGAAGATGCCGCCGAGGGGGCGGGCGACGTAGGCGACGCCGAAGACGGCGAGGGTCGACAGGATCGACACCGCGGAATTGTCCGACGGGAAGAACAGCGGCGCGATGGTGACGGCGAGGAAGCCGTAGACCGCGAAGTCGTAGTACTCGATGAGGGTGCCGACGCCGCCGGCGATGGCGGCGCGGCGGGCCACGGAGTTCGACTTCTTCGGGGCGGTCACCGGCAGCTGCCCGGCGGGCCGGCTGTCAGGGTTCTCGACGCGATGATCGACATTGGTCATTGCGGTTGTCCTTGGCGTGCGTGCTCGGCGAGCAGGAGTTCATACGAACCACCGGCTTCGATGACCTGAACGGTCCGCGGATTCGGTGGGGTTCCGACCAGGTCGGGTCCCTCGGGCCGGCGCAGGGTGGCGGTGCGCCAGTCGAGGGCCACGGCGTCGTCGACCCGGACTGCGGTCGAGACGCCGGGGATCGTGATCAACGGCATGCCGTTGAAGGTCTCGCCGCGCCAGAAGCCGGGCGAGAAGGATTCCGCGACGATGGCCGCGATACCCGCGTTGCGGAGGGCGACCATGGGTGGATAGTGCGGATGACCGTAGCCGAAGTTACGGCCGCCGACGATGATATCGCCGGGGCGGACACGGTCGGTGAAGGCGGGGTCGTAGGCCTGCATACATACCGAGCGCAGGTGGTCGGGGTCGTAGGACTTGATATTGGCGACGCCGACGACGAGGTCGATATCGAAATCGTCGCCGAAGATCCAGGCGACCTTGCCTTCGATGATGTCCGGCGGTGGGGGATAGGCGCTCACTGGACCGACTCCTGGATGGTGCCGGCCAGGGCGCTGGCGGCGACGGTGTAGGGGGAGCCCATGTAGATGTTGGCGTCGGGGCTGCCCATGCGGCCGGAGATGTTCAGGACGCCGGTGGAGATGCAGTTCTCGCCGGCCTGCAGGGGTTTCTGGTAGCCGAAGCAGAAATCACAGCTCGATATATTGATATGCGCACCTGCGGCGCGGAGCACATCGAGGATGCCTTCTCGCTCGGCCTGTTCGTACACCTTCTGTGAGGTGGGGACGACATTGAGTTCGACGCCGGGGGCGACCTTGCGGCCGTCGAGGACGAGGGCGGCGGCGCGTAGATCTTCGATGCGGCCGCTGGCGCAGGAGCCGATGAATGCCTTGGTGATGGGTGTACCTGCGAGTTCCTGGGCGGTTTTGGTGTTGACGGCCCGGGCCGAGCCGGGGAGCACCACCCGGGGAGTCAGGGTGGAGAGGTCGATGGTGTGGCGGGCCGCGTAGGTGGCGTCGGGGTCGGGATAGACCGGGTCGAAGTCGCGGCGGGCGACATTCTTCGCGTAGGCGAGTGACGTCTCGTCGGGTTCGAAGAGTGCGGAGACGGCGCCGGTGAACATGGCCATGCCGCACAGGCCCTGGCGGTGGTCGATGGCCATCGAGCGGGCGCCGGGGCCGCCGAATTCCATCACCTGATGGGCGCAACCGTCGGCGCCGACCATATCGATGATGGTGTGCACGAGGTCGCGGCTGTCGACGCCGGGGGGGAATTCGCCGACGAGGTCGAAGCGGGTGGTGGCGGGGATATCGACGAAGACGCGGCCGGTGACCCAGGCTTCGATGAGGTCGCGCCGGATACCCCAGCCGAGGGCGCTGAACGCGCCGATACCGCTGATATGGCCGTCGAAATGGACCAGGAATTCGCCGGGGATCGCCAAGCCCAGCTCGGCGGTGAGCTGGTGGCCGATACCGCGGCCCTCGTGCAACTCGATGCCGTAGAACTCGCACCAGTCGCGGGTGACCTGATGGACCTCGGTTTCCTTGTCGTTGCCCTTGGTGAGCATGTGGTCGATGAAGACGATGTAGCGGCTCGGGTCCGCGAGCTCGGTGATCCCGAAATCCTCGCGCATCTGCCGGAACATCACATCGGTGTAGCCGGGGAAGTCGTACGCGATCATGCGCGCGGGGTGCACGGCGTGGTTATCGCCGGCGCGGACCGTGTCCTGATCCGAGGCGCGGCCCAGGATCTTCTCCGTCATCGTGTAACCCACGGCGGTCACTGCTCCTTCGCGGGTAGGTACTTGTTCTGCATGGCCTCGACCTCGGGGAAACCGATCAGCTCCACGAACTCGTGGTGCTGGAGCGCGTCGGCACTCACCTGCGCGGGGGCCTCGCCCGCGGCCAGCCGCTTCAGGGTCTCGCGGGCCGCCCCGGCCACCGCCATCAGCACCTGGGTGGGCAGCAGGGCGAGCCGGACGCCGATCTGATCCAGGATTTCGGGGGTGAAATCGCGTTCGGTCCAGGTCGAGGCGGTGAGGGTGGCCATGAGCGGGACACCGACCTCCTCGTGGCAGCGCTGCCACTGTTCGACGGTTTCGAAGGTCTTGGTCACCGGCATGATCATGTCGGCGCCGGCCTCGACGTAGGCCTGGGCGCGGCGGATGGCGTCGTCGCCGCGGGCATCGGTGCGGGCGATGAGCAGGACGTCGTCGGGGATGGAGTCGCGGACGGCGCGGATCTTGCCGGTGGCCTCGGCGACGGTGATCAGGTCGACGGGGTCGCCCACGCAGATGGGGCAGGACTTGGGGGAGACCTGGTCCTCCATGAACATGCCGCCTACGCCGGCGTCGGCGAACTTGGTGGCGGTGCGGGCGGCATTGACGGCGTTGCCGTAGCCGGTGTCGATATCGGCGACCAGCGGCAACTTGGAGGATTCACGGATCGTGCGGACCGCCTGGAGGTTCTCGGTCTGGGTGTACAGCTCGGCGTCGGGGAGGCCCAGCGCGGCCGAGACGGCGAAGCCCGAGGCGCACAGGGCGCTGAAACCGGCCTGTTCGGCGAGGCGGGCGGTGAGGCCGTCCCATACGCCGGGGGCGTAGACGAGTCCGTTCGACGTGAGGTCTTTCAAGGTCGGGCTGCGCACCAGTCCACTCTCCGTTTCGCAATACGGAATGCGTTTCGTATTTCGATATGAGACGGTAAGGTGGCTCAGGTCACAAAGTCAACCCCGAGCGATGGATGTGTTCGTATGGTGGCGACATCGATCGCACGACCTGTGGAAGCGAGTGAGTAGCAGTGGCTGTGCCCGTAGAGTCCGAGGCGCCGGGGGGTCGCGATGTCGTGGGCGCCGTCCTCAAGGCGTGCACGCTGCTCGGTCACTTCAGCGCGGACCGTCCCGCCTGGACGCTGAACGACCTCACCGTGGCGAGCGGGATGAACAAGACGACGGTGTTCCGCTTGATGGCCACGCTGGTCCAGGCGGGGTGGGTGGATCGCACGGAAGAAGGCGCCTACCGCATCGCCATGCCGGTCTTCGAAATCGGCTCCGCGGCGCTGTCGAAACTCGATATCCGTTCCGCGGCAAAACCTTTCATGTCCGATCTGGCGACCAACTTCGGCAACACTGCCTATCTGATGGTTCCCGCCGAACAGGGGGCGGTGTGCATCGACCTGCTCGAGGGCCGCAACTCGCTCGTCGTCGCCGGCATCAATATCGGATCCGTGATGCCCTATCACGCCGCGGCGGGGCCGGTCGTCATGCTCGCGCATTCGGAAGCATTGCGGGACAGGTGGATCAGTGCCGACCTGCCGGCGATCACCGAGCGGACCATCACCGATGTGGACCGGCTCGTCGCACACCTCGACGCGATCAGGGACGCCGGTTATTCGGTGAGCAACGCGGACTATCTGCCCGGGGTCGCGGCGGTGGCGGCACCGATCCTGGGGCGGGACGGCTCGGTGGTCGCGTCCATCAGTGTGGGCGGCCGGGCCGAGGAGTTCGAAGGCGACGCGCTGGCCGCGAAAATCGAGAAGGTGTGTGACGCGGGGGCGCGGATCACGCGGATCGTGCAAGCCCTACCGCGGGGCTGAGAACTCCACGGCCACCTCGTCTTCCCGCCACCGTGCCGAGACGGAGCCGTTGAGGAGGGCTCGGTCGGGTGCCGATCACGCCCGTCGCTCTCGCCGAGCCGAGATCGAGCCCGCGACCGGAGAAAAGAGAACAACGAATTCACCTGCGGTGCATGCTGTTCGGTGAGCCTCGCCGATGTCCATGGTGGTGGACGATTCGTCACGGGACGGTTCGGTCCTGCCGTCGCTTCCGATCCTTGGGAAGACTCGTGCGGGCGTGTTGCGGAATTCGTCGGTAGCGTTGCTCAGCGGCACGGTTCGAGACCGACGACTAAGTACGGGGTGGCAGTGGAGAAGCGGCGAGCAGCGTGTGGGCGGCTGCGGAAACTCGGTGTGTTCGTGACGGCGCTGGTGCTGGCCGCCGGTGCCGGCGGGGCGGTGGCGGGTGCGGCCCCGATCGCCGCGCCGGCGCTACGGGCCCCGGCCGGTGGGTACCAGGAGCTCGTGGTGCCGTCCGATATGGGACCGATCAAGGTTCAGGTGCAGTGGGCTGCGCGTGGTGGGCGAGCGGCGCTTTATGTGCTCGACGGCCTGCGGGCGCCCCACGACCACAATCAGTGGACCAGCGATACCGACGTCCTGCGGCGGTTCGCCGGAGACGATGTGACGCTGGTGCTCCCGGTCGGCGGGCATTCCAGTTTCTATGCCGACTGGTACCGGCCGAGCAGCACGAACGGCCAGGCCACCACGTACAAATGGGAAACCTTCCTCACCGAGGAACTGCCGGCCTTCCTCGCGAGATACGGGGTCTCGCGCAGCAATAACGCCATCGTGGGCGCCTCCATGGGTGGCGGGGCGGCGCTGGCCCTCGCCGCGCATCACCGCGATCAGTTCAAGTTCGCCGGATCGTTCTCCGGATTCCTCAACCCGACATTCCCCATGTGGAACGAAGCGGTCCGCGCGGCGCTGTGGGACGAGGGCCGGTTCAATGTGGACGATATGTGGGGTCCGGCCGGTGACCCGGCCTGGCACCGCAACGATCCCACCGTGCAGGCCGAACGGCTGCGCGGCCTGCCGATGTACATCTGGGCCGGTAACGGTGTGCCCGGAGCGCCCGACGTGCCCCACGGCGTCGGTAACACCGTGAACGCGATGGGCCTGGAGGCCTTGGCGACAATGGCCGCGCAGATCTTCCGCGACCGGCTCGCCGCGCTGGGGATCCAGGCCCGCGTCGACCTCGTCGCCGGCACCCACACCTGGCCCTACTGGGAGCAGGCGATCACCACCGCCCGCCCGATGATCCTGGACGCCCTCGGCGCGGGCTGACGACGGTTCCGCGAGAGGGAGTGACCAGCATGTCCCGTGTAGCAACGCTTCCGCGACCACGCGCTGGAACACAGGTCCCTGACCGGATGGACCGTGCAACCACCGGGCCCGTAGCAGCGGGCACAGTGCGGCCACGTCGCACCGGTCGTGCGTAGTCGGCTCGCCGGCGCCGGGGTGCATCGGATCACTACCGCGCGCCGGCGGTCCGCGCGGCCGCCCCGCCCCGGGTCGTCGCCGTGAGCGGTCAGTGCAGTGCGCCCACCCGGAGCCACGGTCGCAGCAGGTTCTCCTCGGTGGAGGGGCCCATCTGCCATTCGGCGATCCACGGCCCGGTGCCCTCGCTCGGGTCGAGCGCGCCCTCCTCGACCCACCGGTAGCGGCCGTCGAACAGGTTGCGGGCCAGGCGCACGTCTTCGTCGTCGGTGTTCTCCCACAGCGAGTCGAACAGTTGCCGCACCCGGATTCGGGCCTGCCGGCAGAACACGTCGGCCAGTTCGGTGGCGGCTTCGCCTTCCGCGGTGCCGTCGGCGCGCTCGGCCTGGGCGCGTACACAGGCCGCCGACATCGCGAACAGTTCCGCGCCGATATCGACGAGACGACCCAGGAACACCTGCCGGTACTCGAGCTTCGCCTGCCAGCGCGCCATGCCGTACATCAGCGCGCGGGCCTGTTTACGTGCCATCCGCTCGACGAAACGCATATGCCGGGCCAGCGGACCGAAATCGGCGAATCCGGCCGGTGCCGTACCTGGTCCGACGGCCAACTGCGGGAACCATTTGGCGTAGAAGCCGCCGGCGCCCGCCGCCGCCTTGGCCTTCTCCTTGAATTCCGCGTGCTTGTCGACGAGTGCTCCGGCGGCGGCCATATGCGCGTCGGCCATCTCGCGGGCGACGAGCAGCCGCATGATCTCACTGGAGCCTTCGAAGATGCGGTTGATCCGCAGATCGCGGACCAGCTGTTCGGCGCCGACCGCCCGCTCGCCCCGGGCCCGTAGCGACGCCGCGGTCTCGTAACCGCGGCCACCCCGGATCTGCACGAGTTCGTCGGCGATCCGGCACCCCATCTCCGAGGCCCACAGCTTGGCGAGCGCCGCCTCGATACGGATGTCGTTGCGGTTCTCGTCGGCCATGGTCGCCGAGAGATCGAGTACCGCCTCCAGGGCGTAGGCCGTCGCGGCGATGAAGGACACCTTGGCGCCCACCGCGGCGTGCTCACCGACCGGCCGCCCCCACTGCACCCGGGCCGTGCTCCATTCGCGGGCGATCTTCACCGACCATTTGGCCGCCGCCGTGCACAGCGCCGGAATCGCGAGCCGTCCCGCATTGAGCGTGGTGAGCGCGATCTTCAACCCGTCGCCTTCGCGTCCGATCAGATCCTCTCTGGGCACTCGGACGTTGTACATGCGGGTGACGCCGTTCTCGAGACCACGCAGACCCATGAAGGAGTTGCGCCGTTCCACGGTGATGCCCTCGCTGTCGGCTTCGACGACGAAGGCGGAGATCCCACCGCGGTGTCCGTCGCTCTTGGGCACCCGGGCCATCACCACCAGCAGTTCCGCGACCACGCCGTTGGTGGTCCACAGTTTGACACCGTTCAGCTCGTAGGCCTCACCGTCGGCCGTGGGGGTCGCGGTGCTGGCGATACGGGCCGGGTCGGAGCCGACATCGGGTTCGGTGAGCAGGAAGGCACTGATCGCACCCCGCGCGCACCGCGGCAGGAACCGCTGCTTCTGCTCCGGGGTCCCCGCCAGCTTCAGCGGCTCGGGGACGCCGATCGACTGATGCGCCGACAGCAGTGCGCCCAGACTGGCGTGTACCGAGCCGACCAGCATCAACGCCTTGTTGTAGCCGACCTGGGACAGGCCCTGCCCGCCGTACTCCTCGGGAATCTTCAGACCGAAACACCCGAGTTCGGCGAGGCCGCGTACGAAATGCTCCGGAATACGACCCTGCTCCTCGATCACGCTGCCGTCGAGGGTCTCGCAGTAGGCCCGGAGCCGCGCCAGATACGCGTCGGTGCGGGCGGTGTCCTCCGCGCCCGGCTTCGGGAACGGATGGATGAGATCCACCCGGTAGCGGCCGAGGAACATTTCCTTGGCGAAGGACGGTTTGGTCCAGGTGACCTCGCGTGATTCCTCGACCAGTTGCCGGGCCTGCTCCTCGGTGGCGTCGACTTTCGCGGCAGTGGACATGGCACGCCCTCCTCGGAAGTGATGACGGACACAGACGAGTGTAAGGGCCTTTGTTACCCGTCGGTAGCCCCCGAAATGGGAAAGAGTCCCGCACGGTCGGTCGCGCGTGCGCCGCGAGGGTCGCTCGCCGGCCCCGGAAGCCGTCACGGGATCCGGCACCCAGGTATTCCGGTGCTCCGTGACGGCCGTACGGGAGAATCGGGCTCGCCGCCGCCGAGCCTCGGCGCACCCGTGCCGCTGCCGGAGACTTGGGGCGCTACATCTTGTCGGGGGCGGCGATACCGAGCAGACCCAGCCCGGTGGCCAGGGTCCGGGCGGTGAGATCGCACAGGACCAGGCGACTGCCGCGGCTCGGTTCCTCGGCTTTCAGGACCGGGCAGCGCTCGTAGAACGCGGTGAACGCCGTCGCCAGCCCGTAGAGATAGTTCGCGAGCCGATGGAATTCCATGCTCTCCGATACCGCGGCGACGATATCGGGGAAGGCGAGGAGTTCGAGCGCCAGCGTGCGTTCCGCCGGCTCCTCGATCTGCACGGGGGTGCCGTCGTGGCCGGGGGTCACGCCGCCGCGCCGGAAGATCGACCGGATACGGGCGTGCGCGTATTGGAGGTAGGGGGCGGTGTTGCCCTCGAAGGAGAGCATGCGGTCGAAGTCGAAGGTGTAGTCGCGGAGCCGGTCGGTGGACAGGTCCGCGTATTTGATCGCCCCGATACCCACCGCGCGGGCGACCTCGGCACGGGACCCGGCGTCGAGCTCGGGGTTCTTCTCCGCGATTGCCCGTGTCGCCCGGCCGACCGCCTCGTCGAGCAGGTCGACGAGTTTGATCGTGCCCCCGGCCCGGCTGCGCAGTACTTTGCCGTCGGCGCCGAGCACGGAACCGAACCCGATATGCGTGGCGCGCGCCGGTGGGGCGAGCCAGCCGGCCTCCCGGGCGGTCGTGAACACCATCGCGAAATGCTGCTGCTGCGGCATCCCCACCACATAGAGCAACCGGGTGGCGCCCAGGGTGGTGAGCCGGTCGCGGATCGCGGCGAGATCTGTGGTGGCGTATCCGTATCCGCCGTCGCTCTTGCGGACGATCAGGGGAAGCGGTTCGCCGTCGCGACCGGTGAACCCCTCGGGGAACACACAGTCGGCGCCTTCGCTGGTGCGCAACAAGCCGAGCCGGTCCAATTCCGCGATCACCGAGGCGAGTTGGTCGTTGTAGGCGCTCTCGCCGACGAAATCGGCTTCGACCAGCCGGACATCCAGGCTGTCGTACACCTTCATGAAGTACTGCTTCGATTCGGCAACCAGCAGCCGCCACAGCCGGAGGGTGGCCTCGTCGCCACCCTGGAGCAGGACCACCCGCCGCCGCGACCGCTCCTTGAACTCGTCGGAGCCGTCGAATTTGCGCCGGGCCGTGGTGTAGAAGGTGTTCAGGTCGCCGACCGAGAGCTCGGCGGCGGCCTCCGCTTCGCCGATATCGAGCAGATGCTCGATAAGCATGCCGAACGGAGTCCCCCAGTCGCCCAAATGGTTTCGTTTGATCACCCGGTGCCCCAGCCACTCGGTGATCCGCACTGCGGCGTCACCGATGATCGTGCTGCGGAGGTGTCCGACGTGCATCTCCTTGGCGGTGTTCGGCGCCGAATAGTCGACCACCACGGTTTCCGGATCCACGGGCGGGACGCCCAAGCGGTCGTCGGCGCCGACCGCGCCGACCATCCTGCCGAGAACCTGTGGTCGCAGTGTCATATTGATGAACCCCGGTCCCGAGATCTCGGTGTGCTCCACCAGATCGTCGAGATCGGCGGCCGCCAGCACCGCGGCGGCGATATCGCGGGGTTTGCGCCCTAGGCGCTTGGCCGATCCCAAGGCGGCGTTCGACTGGTAGTCGGCGAACTGCGACCGCTGGACCAGCGGGTCGACGGGTTCACCGACCACAGCCTCGAACGCGTGCGCGAGGCGATCGGACAGTATCTGCTCGGGGGTGCCCACGGAGGGAAACCCTAGCGAACGCTGGGCTGCGCCCGGCATCGCTATCCGCGCCCCACTGGATGACCACGCCGGTCGAATTACAGCGAGTTGCTCGCCGGCTAGCCGGAATCACTGCCACGTCCTGGTCCGGCGCAGCGTCCCGGCTCGCCGGCCACGGCCGCGAGCCGGGGAATGCGAAGGCGATGCTCTCGCCGCGACGACCGGGAGAGTGCGCGATGCCCCGGACACCGGCCGCGCCACCGGTGATTACGAAACGATGGGCTGCGCGCTGATGCTCCGGCTGTCGCGTAGCTCCGCCATGGGGTCGTACCGCCGCAACACTCCTGTCTGCAATAGTTTTTCACGGGACGCGGCATCGAGACTCCATGTGGCGAAGTAGTCATGTGCTTCGTCCCAGTTGCCGGTCTCCCTGGCCGCGCGCAGCAGGTCCCTGGATCGCAGCATGAACTGTATGACGATGGGGCAATCCGGGTTGTCCCACCAGAAATCCGAAAAAGCATTGAATTTACCGAATTTGGCCACCCAGCTGTCGAATGACGGATTCGGATAGTGCAGGATGACCGGGTGGTCGACGGTGCTTTGCTCCCCCTCGTAACCGTCGAAAGAATGTACTCCTGCCTTTACTCCGGGCGACACGCGAACAGCGCTCTTACCGTTGCCGTACGCCATGAAATCGGCCCGGCCGTTGACCCGGAAGAGGGTACATTCGGTAAAGCAGTTGGTGACCTCGTGGTTCAGCGGAACCGCCTCGTGGTTCGTGAAGGTTACGTGTCCCACACGGTCCGTCGTTTTCCAGCTGTGATCGCCTCTGTCGTACAGGATCTCGTCGCTGTCGAGAGGAACGAGCCAAGGGATCCCTTCGGCGAGTGCGTAGGAGACAGCCTCTCGATAGTTGGCGACCTCGCGGTCGAACAGCCCGGACGGCGTCAGATCGGTGCGGGGTGTGGCACCGGGCACCAGCAGAACTCGATCGTCTCGTCTGAATGGCTCGAAAAGCGGTCGTTGGCCAGGGTCGTCCATGAAGATCATGATGATATCCGCACGGCGCAAGTGATACTCGATCCAGTAGTGAAGGCTCGGTCCCGGATCCATAATCGTCGAACAGATCAGCAGGCCCTGCTGAATCGAGGGTGAGCAATTCGTGTTCACGGCCGAAGTCTAGCAATCCGAAGCTATCCGGTTCGGAGCATGCTTTCTTCCGTGGGAAGGAAGCATCGATCCTCCCGAAAATACTCGCAACACCGGCGCGATGCCCGGCATGAGTTCTATTGTAATGCGGGGAAGCGACTGTGGTGGATATCGATCTGCTGCCCCTGGCCGATCCGGCTTGCAGTGACCTACCGTGGGATGGGGTAGCGGCGCATCCATTTGTTCATAATCCATTTATCGCCGGCGAGGACCGGAAGTCCTGCGTGTATTGTCGCCGGATCGAGTTGACCTCGCTTGTTGAAGTATCGGAAGTAGACTGCCTGACCCTTGCGTGGGGAAAACGAGATATCGGGGTCGGGGAAGAAAGTTTCCCCGCCGTCTTCGACGTCGTTCAGATAGATTATGAGTGTCGCAGTCCGCTGGCCGCCGCCGCTGACATGTGCGATGCTTCCGGGGTCCGTCGGTGAATAGAAATCAAAATGACGCATGTATTGGCCCCCCGTTCGATACCGTACGACCTGTAGGCCTTCGCCGTTTTCCACCGGGCAGTTAATCAGTGCGGAAATTCGTCGCTCGACCTTATCGATAACCGGATTTTCGGAAATTCCGAGCGTAAGGCTCTCGCTGGTTCGGGTCTCCGCTTCCTCGAAGAGGCCGGTGGCGGGGTCGATAGTTGCGGAACGCTGCAATCGGCTCGCCGACATATCGATTATATGATCGCACTCGTCGGCGGAAAGTACGTTGTCGAACAAGACTATTTGCGGCCGTTCTACTCGCATCAGTACATGGACCGTGCGATCGTGGGCGTGAACGACCCGGTCCGGTGAGATAGTGCCGGGATCGTATTCGTACGGCGAGGCGCCGGGCATTTCCCCCCGTAGCAATGCGTGCACTGCTGTCATGGCCGCGTTCTTGTCGAAGCCGTCGTTCGCCATGGATTCTATGATCGATTCGGGAGCGTGGCCCTGTTCGAGCCTTTTACTGATCCAATTGCTGATGCTGCTTCGCATCGAATCATCCAGTGCCGCCGTCATGTTCGCAGACTAACACCAGACTCTCGCATTCAGGCTCGGTGCGGAGGGTGCCCCCGCCGTCCTGGTGGTCCATCGGTGATAGATGTCGAGAGGGCGGTGTCGTACGTGGGCGGTCCTCGTCGCCGCCGAATGGCCTGTATCGCGGCGCATATGAATTCCGGGCATCGGTCTCGGTTCGCGGGTCCGGCGGGTGGTCAGTTGCTGATCCGCGGGTTTGCCTCCAGCCCGGTCCCCGGCGCCTGTTTCCGGGAAGCGGATGTGGCCGTCGCCCAACTCCGTCTGCCTCGATCGGTTGCCGGTTGCCGGTTGCCGGTTGCCGGATGGCCGGTCGGGCCCGGGACCGGTCCCGTCTATTCCCGGTGCTGGTGATAGTGGGCTGCCGGGTCGGTCAACTCATTACCTCTGCGGCATTCCTGGCTCCGCGCTCCGCACTCACGAGGAGACATGCGGTCGGAATCGCTGCCTACTTTCGTCTCGATCCGGCGACCTGAATCGATTCCAGTCCAAATACTGCGACGAACCAGGGCGACCTGCGAAGTCGTGGCACTGTGGCGCGCTTCGGCACATATCGGCGCCGAGCGGAGCCGTTGTCGGGCCGAGTCGGCCATCCGGGCATCGGATGCCGTACCGCATCCTTCGGTCACGCTGTGCCGATCCCGCCCGAGCGCTGTGGATCCGAGTTCGGCCCGGCCCGATGTGCACTCGACGGCGGTTGATGCGAGCCGTCGGTTGTCGCAGTTGGGTAGTCTGTCCGGGCGTCGAGTCGTCACCGTACGTCGGCGCGATCTGTACGAGCAGTATGAAGCGAGGTGCGTGAGGTCGAATGCAGCTGCAGCTCTGGCTATGCATCGTGCCGATGCTCTCTGCGGCCGACCCGGCAGTGTGCTGCTGATGCCGATTGTCAGTCCGTTCCGCTGCACGGGCCGCCGCCGTGCATTGCCGTCTCCGTGTAGATCGCGGTGGGGTGGATCGGTTCACGCCGCTGCGAGAAGGTTCGACAGTTGAGTATCCACATACCGAGCGAGGTTGTGCTCTTTCTCAACATCCTGGGCATTCCCTATCCGGATGTCGATGTGGATCAAGTGCGCGAGCTGAGCCGGACCGTCGAGGAACTCGCCACCGAGGTCAGAGAAACCTATGACGAGTCGACCAACACTGTCGAAGCTTTGGGTTCGGCCATTTCCGGAGATTCCTACCAGGCAATCCTGGTGATGTGGGCGCAGAACAAAGGAATGATGTCGGAGCTGGATACCGCATTCGGTATAGCAGCGACAGCGCTCGATATCGCAGCAGACGTCATCGAGGCGATACAGATCGCCGTGCTGATCGAACTGGCAGCGCTCGCTGCGAGCTTCATTGCGAGCATAGGCACTCCGGCGGGGCCGGTTACCGGCCCCGCGATCGCGGCAACGACACGCTACCTTCTCAAAGAAGTGACCAAGGCGTTGATGTGGTATATCGCGGGCGAGGTCATGATGAAAGCCATCCAGCCGCTCTTGGAAAAGTTCGACCTTTTTCTTCGTGATGCGCTACGTCCACCCGGCGAAGTCCCTTCATCCGGCCCCGGATCGACCTACCGCCTCGATCCCGATGAAGTCGAGCGCTACATCAAGATTCTGGACAGTCAGGCCGAGGATATGAAGTCCCACGGCGAGAAGTTCGCCGAGAAGATGGACGGCTTCGACTTCGCCACTCCCGGACTGCCCGTGATACCTGCCGATTGGTCGGATCCTTCCGGAGAACAACCGCTTACCCAGATTCGACCTGATCCGCTTCTGAACGTGCTGTTCCCCGGTTCGTTTCCGGAAAGCCAGCAGCCGACTGCCGGAACACCTTCAGAGAGTGCGCCGAAGGCGGACTCCGCTCCAGGCGCCGACTCCGTGGCGCCCGGAGAGGAACTGGCGGGTGGCGGCACCCGTTCGCCGGTTACGGCCTCGCCCGACAACCAAACGAATGGGCCAGAGGCCGTCGCGTCCGGACCGGTTCAGCCGGGCGCGCCGGGGTCTTCCGTCTCCTCGATGAACACCCAATCTGTGGGTGTCGATTCCGTCGCGCAAGGTGGCGATCGCGCAGCGATTGCTACTGATGGAGCGGAAAACAGCTCCAATAACGCCGAGTCGGAAGCTACGCAGAGCAGAGTAGGCGAATCCGTTGGAATGGCTCCGACAGGGATTGCGCAGTCGACTCCGCCGACGGCGACGCAGTCGCAGACCTCGTCCACATCGAGTGGGCAACAGCGCTCCGTCGACGCCGCGGCGAACAAAGGGCAGGGGGGCGCCGCCCGGCCGGCGGCGGGCGCTGGACCGGCGCAGGGGGGCGCCGCCCGGTCGGCGGCAGGCGCTGCTTCCGATACCAGGCCGCCGTCTGCAGGCAAGGGCTCACGGACACCCTGGTCGCGTGCGGGCGGCAAGCCGGCCCGCGTGGCGGCATCCACGAAAGGCTCCGACGAGAAAACGCCGGCGATTTCTGTGGGAGAAACCGGAACCCGTGGCGAGGCGGACCAGACCGCACAGTCGGGATCAGGGAGTCCGCAGAGCACGGGCCCCCAGGTGTTCGCGCCGGCCATCGGGGGTCCACCGGCCCAATCGTCCAACGACGAGCCGACCGGCCAGGACCGCGAAGTCTCGGCCGATCCTCCACAGAAGGAGCCCGATCCATCCGCGGTCACCGGTCGGCCTCAATCGGGATGACGCGAGCTCGATCAGGAGGGCGCGGCTCTGTACTCCACGGTGGGTCGGCCCTGGCGGCTACAGGAGCATTTCTCGCACAGGTCGACATATCCGCGACTGCTCTCGATCCACCTGGGCACGCCATCGGCTGGAACGGTTCAATCGACGCGGTACCCGCCGTTGACTCGATGTCCGGCAGCCCCCGGATGTCAGCTGATCTCCCCGACCTTGGGGATAGTTCAGAATGGGGCGAGCCAACGAGCAACTCGGTGGTCGACTGCGTTTCTGTTGTACGGAATTCGCGGTCCTTCCGGTTGTCGAACTGCTCTCACTCGATCGAGCCCGCCGGTCGGGTACCGATATCACCGACTACGAGATATTGCGGCGCGCCACCCCTCCGGGCATCGGGTGGTGTTGATACAGCTTTGGGCGTGATGTGCAAGCGGGCACGCGGAGGGGCCCTCTCATGGGCTGGAGGAAGTAGTGGCTAGACGGGGTCTGATGTCAGCGGTCGGCGACGCGCTCGAGTCGGCTGCGCACATGGTTTCCGATCGAATCCCGCCCTGGATGCGGCGGAACGGTTCCGAACGCGCTCAACGGGTACTCAACGCGGGGCGGGAGGCGGATTTGCAAGCCCAGCACGGCATACCGCCGCAGCCGGTTCCGCATCCTGGCGATGTGCGGGTTGCGGGCGGACCTCCGCATCCGCCGCAGCCGTCGCATCCGCCGCAGCCGGTTCCGCATCCTGGCGATGTGCGGGTTGCGGGCGGACCTCCGCATCCGCCGCAGCCGTCGCATCCGCCGCAGCCGGTTCCGCA
>NZ_JBKOOL010000106.1:0-19331 GCF_046764065.1 Nocardia sp. NPDC002869 | reverse complement strand
GGATGGATGGCAGCGCCTCTTCGTACGCGCTGGATGGCGACGCGCTCAGAGCGCGCCGGGCCGGGTCACAGGTACTGGCCGCACACCGGCCACGCGCCGGGGCCCTGAGTGGCGAGAACGTTCTCGGCCACGCGGATCTGCTCCTCACGGCTGGCGTGCGCGGCGCTGCCGCTGCCGCCGTTGGCCTCCCAGGTGCTCTGGGTGAACTGCAGGCCGCCGTAGAAGCCGTTGCCGGTGTTGGTGGACCAGTTGCCGCTGCTCTCGCACTCGGCGACGGCGTCCCAGTTGCCCGAGGCGGCCGAAGCGGTGGCGGTGGAAAGACCGAACGGTACGGCAACGAGTGCCCCGGCGATAGCGGTCATGCCGAGAACGCGGGTGCTGAACTTTCGGGTCTTGGACATATGCGAATCCCTGCCTGTGCCCACCGGCAGCGCGTTGGAAGCTTGCGTGCCCCTGTCCCCAGGTGATGTGTCGGGGTTTGATCCGAACCGTGGGACAGGGTTGCCGGCGTTCTCCGGTTCGGTCGGCCCGTCCCGGTCTGGTCGGGGCCTACGAACGACGGTAACGAAGAAATCTCGTCAGATCACGTATCGATAACTATCAATACGTTGATTGGTGCAAAGTGGGAATATGTGGAAAAGTCCAGGTCATAAATGGATTTCTCCCGTACCCATGACGGTCTGCGGCAACACGAAAATGTGACCGGGATCACCGAGAATGAGTAATTCGTGTCACGCGTATAGCGATCGGGTGAACGGGCAATCGCACCGTTAACGTTCTGAGTCCTGTTTCCCGGTTGCTGCCGCGGAGCCCGGGGCGCCAGGGGGTCGATGGTTGCCGAGGTGGCCCGGTGGGTGCCCGGCGGCCGCCGGTTCGGCCTGAGGGTGCGCCGGCCGATACGCACTTTGAGCTGGCGATTTGGCAGTCTTCGGGAGCCGTGTGTAATGTTGTGTTCACCCAACGCGGGGTGGAGCAGCTCGGTAGCTCGCTGGGCTCATAACCCAGAGGTCGCAGGTTCAAATCCTGTCCCCGCTACTAACGGAGAAGGCCCCGGAACCACGGTTCCGGGGCCTTCTCCGTTTCTGTGCTCCGGCCGGGTAGTGGCCGGGCCGGCCGGACGTCGCGGGCCGGCTGCTCGAGGGCCGCCGCTGCGCGATCGGACGCCGCCTCGGTTGCTCGGGGCCACCTGCAAGCGACGCAAGGCCAGCTCAGCGGCATGTTTTGGTGTTGCGACAGGTAGTGCGTAGTGTTGGAGACACCCAACGCGGGGTGGAGCAGCTCGGTAGCTCGCTGGGCTCATAACCCAGAGGTCGCAGGTTCAAATCCTGTCCCCGCTACTACAGGGAAGGTCCCGGAGAGACTCTCTCCGGGACCTTCCCTTTTCCGTGTCGGGGCATCGCGCCCGGTGGCCGCTTCCGCTGTTGGGCGGAGCCGACCGAGGCCGCCGTGGAGCCCGCCGGTCGTGTGTGGTTCTCCCTCGTGCGATCGGCCCGGCAGTAGTGGCATCGCCGAGCCGAGCCGGTGACCGGCTCTCGCGGAAGCTACCGTCCTGCCCGAATCGTCCTGGGTCGGCGGGTGTTCGGCGTGCAGCCCCGGGTGGTGGGCCCGCCGGTGGCCGGATGCGTTGCCGCAGCATAAGAATGGGCAATCATTTGGCTATTCATCAAGGAAAGCGCCTCTGAGCCGGTTGCGGACGGCGAATATCGTTCGAAATGGGTGGTCGGAGCGTATTTATGATCGGACGAATCAGTGATAGCAGGTATGCATTTCATAAATTACATCGGTGCAATTCAACGACCGCTCGGGCGTCGCCGCCGATGATGCGCAGCCGCCCGCCGACTGCCCCCGATGGGCATTGGCGTGATTGGATTCGAGTACTGCCGGGCGGGTTTCCACGGCGGAACCCGGTGGCGTCGTGAGCTCCGGTGGTAGTGGTGTCGCCCTCCGGCGGAGGGCGCGGCGTTGCCGGACGCCGGTCGAGATGCTTTGCTGGATCAACTGCCGCGAACCGGAGGGGATGAGCTGTCGTGCCATCTGATTTCACGCTGAAGGCCGTCAACGTCGTGCACCGAGCCCTGCTGCGTATCAGCTTCGGCCGCCTGGGCACCGAATACTTCGGGATGCCGGCGCTGGAACTGACCACTGTCGGCCGTAAGAGCGGGCAACCGCGCTCGGTCATGCTCACGGCTCCGGTCGTCGAGGGCGACGACTACATCATCGTCGCGTCCCGGGGCGGCGACCCGACCCACCCGGCGTGGTACTGGAACCTTCGCGACAATCCTGCCGTCGAGGTCTCGTTCCGCAACGGTCCGCGCCGGTCGATGACCGCACATGTCCTCTCCGCGGAGCAGCGGGCGCCGCTGTGGTCCCGGATCACCGCCGCCTATCCCGTATACGGGGATTACCAGAAGCGCACCGACCGGGAGATCCCATTGGTCCGGCTCACGCCCACGGCGGGAAACACTTAGCCGCGGGCGGCCGCGACGAGTATCTCGAGTAGGCGAACGGATTCGCCGGGTGTCCATGTGCGGGCGTGGCGATGCCCGGGCCACACGCCGCCGGATCGCGTCGATGCCGGATCGCCGCCACGGTGCGTCCAGGTGCCGGAGTGTATGAGGACGACGGTTCGCGGGGCGTCCTGAGGTCGCGGTGCGTTGCCGTCGACGACGCGCGACCGCGGACTCGAAGCCGGGGTGGTCGATCGTCACCGAGGACGGGCGGGCGATTCGAATTTCAACTGGTCGATCCGCCGCGGTGCAGTGCAGGGTGCCGGGGTTCCGAGGGCGACGTGGGCCGGCCCATTCGGCGGCGTGACCCGGTGTGATCCGGGGGTCCCGTCGCCGCGGCCCTGCGAGAAGCTGCCCTCCCGCGGGACCGATTCGAGGACCCGGCCGCCGGCAGCGCTGCCCGGGTCGGCTATGTCGCCGTGACCTCCGCCGTGGGGCACTGCGGGATGTTCGAGCGACCGGTGGACGTGGCGAACGAACCGGTGCGCGCATCGCCTGGGGGTCCGGCGCCGGGTGTCGGCGCGTTGTCGCGCCGGGCCCGGTGGGCGGCTCAACCGTTGCGAGTGAGGCTCGGAGGCGCCGGTTCGGACTCGGCGGCGGTGGCCGCCGCGGTCGGATCGGTCATGATGTCACGCCACCAGGAATCCAGCCGGCTGGGCTCCGGCCAGATCACGGGTGCGTGCTCGGCGGTCGATTCCACGTCGTTCTCCTCGGGGCCGGTGTTGTCGGGCATCCTTGCCTCCTGTACGCGTGGTGCGCCGGCGGGTCGCCGCGCGTATTCGTACGCTGCTTCGATTGCGCTGCCCCCCCGTAACCGGTGTCGCCGGGAATTCCCGCGACCGAGCAACGTAGTGACAGCAGATCGCCGGACCCGCCCGGTACCAATGTGCCGCAATTCTAGCGTTTTTCGTACCGGCTGCCCACGGGTTGGAATCCGTGGGCAGCCCGTGACTTATTCCTGGTGGAACCATCAGTCCGCGCGGTATTCTGGATGTGTCTGTGCGAGAACATCTTCCGATGCTACGTGATGTGTCGTCGCTCCCGGAGTCGACAAAACGACCGGTTTGTAATATGTAGCGGATGTATTGCGTCATGTATGCGCGCAATCCCGAATTAATGCCGACGTGAATGTACTTTCATTTGATCGTGCAGAACGGGGCGGCATATGAAATCCCGGTGAAGAAATCCCCGGTAGGGCGGTCGACGGGGCAGAACGACGCGGGGAGCGGCCGCTCCCGGCGGTGGTGCTGAGTACACTGCCTGGCATGTCGGTGGCGTCGTCGCGATCGCGGATTCCGGGGGAGATCAACGGATACGAGGCGCGCTGGGAACAGCACAATACCGAGCGTCAGTTGCGCATCCTGCGGGCCGCGGTCGAACTGCTGGAAGAGAAGCCACTGGGCGCGGATGTGCCCGTACGGCAGATCGCCGAACGGGCCGGGGTCGCCAAATCCGTGGTGTACCGGCAGTTCAGCGGCCGGGAGGACCTGGACCGGCGCATCCGGTCGTACCTGATCGACGATCTGGGGGCAGTGCTGGACGCACAGCTGGACGTATCGTCCGGCTCGGTGCGCGAGATCATCACCCGGACGGTTCGCGCGGTCGCGGACTGGATGGGCGACCACCCCAACCTGGCCGCGTTCGCCCGGACCGGCCCGCCGGTCGGCGGACCCGACAGTGTGGACGCCATCTCCAGCCTGAAGCTCCGGATCACCGAGCGGTCACGCGAGCTGATCGATGCGATCGCCCGCATCATGGAGGTGGAGTCGGCCGCGCTGGAGCCGGTGCCGTTCGCCGTGGTGACCATGGTCGAAGGGGTGCTGGCCGCATGGGTCGCCGATCCGGAGCCGAGCCGGACGCGAGCGGAAATGGTCGCGGACCTCTCCGGCTACGCCTGGTACATCCTCGACGGCGCGGCCCGGACGGTCGGTGTGACGGTGGACCCGGACCGGGAACTGGCGCAGGTGGTCGCCGGACTGCGTGGTTCGGCCCCGTGACTGTGCGGGGTCGTCGACCGGGCCGGACGTCGTCGGTCGGCCCGGCCGTCCCGGGTCAGGCCACCGAGGCCCGAACCCGGCGTTCCGGTTCGCTGCGGTAGCGCGAGCGGTCGCCGTCGATTCCGAGTGCCCGCCACAGCCGTGAGGTGATCGGGTTCATCAGGCCGAGCTCGTCGGCGAGGGCGCGCATATCGCCGAAGTAGCCGGACAGGATCCGCCGCGAGTGCGGGCTCCGCCAGAACGCCTCCTCGATGACCTCGCGGGGCACGTCGAAGCGGCGGGCGAACTCCGGCGGCGGCGCCATGATCTCCCCGGCCAGCCAGCGCAGTGCCAGCGGGAAGGACAGCCCGCACAGCGCGGTCGAGACCGGGCCGAGCTTCGCGATATGCGCGCGCAGGAATTCTCCGGCGAAGGAGATGTGGCGGGCCTCCTCGGCGATATGGATCTCCATCGTCCGCACCACCAGCGGCGGTAGGTGCGCGCCGTTGCGGATCATCGCCTTCTGGTAGTGGTCGATCGGCTCCTCGCCGCCGAGGATGCCCAGGAACAGCACCACGTGCGCGTAGCCACCGGCCACCCCGATGAACGGGGAAAGCGCCCGGAAGATCGGCCGCATCCCGGGGACATCGTCGCCGATCCGGTTCACCAGCTCCTGGAACATCTGGATGTGGTTGCACTCTTCGGTCATCTCGTGCAGGCAGTAGCGGAACTCCGGCGACCCGTTGGGCAGTTTCGCGATGTACTGCATCATCCCGCGGATGAGCACGGTTTCGAAGGCCGCGCCGACCTTGATGGCATTGGCGATCCGCCAGCGGCCGATCTCGATCTGTTTCGCCGGCGGTAGTTCCCGGTACCAGCGGGTGGCGCCGAGCGGATCGTAGTCGGGGGAGAGGATCCATCGGGGATCGTCGCGGTCGAGGGCGAGTTCGGGCGCATCCCAATCGATGTCCAGATACGGATCGAACCGGCGGTGCACCGAGCCCTCCGACAGAGTTTCCAGCGTCTCACGGTACCGGGTGTCCAGCTTGGGAGCCCGCGGCGGAGTCGACGGCGTCATCGGTGCCTCCTCGTGCGTATGGCGTACATCTCTCTACGGACGAATTTACCGGGACTCTGAGTCTCAGTAAATAGAGCGCGCGGAGCCGGTGCGCAATCGTGCCCTGTGGGGATAAGCGCGGATATGTGACCGGGGGTGTGCGCGAAGGCGGCGCCCCAGGTCATACCCCGGTCATGCGGGGGTGCGTGCGGGGGATGCGCGCCGGGGGACGGTGCCCGGGCGGCGCGACCGAGAGTGCCGAGATCGCCGGTGTGCAGCCACCCCCGCGCGTCGCGCGCCTCCGCGGTTCTCTCGGGCATACCGCGGTAGCCGTAGGTGACGATCTCGCCGCGCACGAGGATCTGGCCGCTACCGCGCGGCGACAGTGTCCGTGTGTACCCGCAGGGTCTCGATCCGGTCCCGGGTGGGGTGGAAGTCCAGGATCAGCAGCGCCGGACCCGCCGGCAGATCGGCGCTGATCGTGACCGAGCGACCCGCCGCCAGTGTTTTGCCCTGCCGCAGGCCGCGCGCTCGTACGGCCAGCTCCGCGCTGCCGATCGACTCGCCCGACCACAGCAGCACCGTGCCGCGGTCGCCGGTCAGCGCGGTGACCGTCGCGGTATCGCCGGCGGCCGCCGCCGCGCACAAGCGGTGCGCGATCCGTTTCCCGGCGGCGCCGATACCGGTGCACGCCCGGGCCATACCCGTCAGGCCGCGCACGCCCTGATTGCGCAGCAGCAGCCCACCGAGCCGAGTGCCTGCCCGCCAACCTTTCGGCCCGGTGCCCATGAGCTGCCCGACCATGGGCACCAGTTCCCAGTACGCGGCCAGATATCCGATGCGCAGGGCGCCGTCCTGCTCGACCACCTCGTAGCGCAGATGCATCGGCACCCGGACCCGGGCGCCGGTCGACATCGTGATGGTGATGGTGAGATCGCGCAGCACGGTCGCCGGACCGGCGAAATCGTGGGCCACGTCGAACACGATGTCGTTGGGCGCGATGAAGGTGTCGTAGAACCGGGCGATCGCATCGTCTCCGGTGTGTGGGTCCGAGCCGACCGGATCGTTGACCACCGCGCCGGTCGCGAACAGGCCCGCCCACGCCGCCCGGTCGTGGGCCGCTACGGCGCGAGGGGATGCGAGAACGGCCTCGCGCAGATCCGCGGCGGTCGGGTCCAGCGGCATGGTGACTCCCTTCGGGTGGCCGGAATTCGCTCCCACAATAGAACACGTTCTATGGGTGGCCGAGAGTCGTAAACCTGCCTGCTTGTGAAAATGTCGGTGCGGTGCGGCATCATCTGTGCACGCAGCTATTCGACGAACAAGTGAGATTGTCCGGAGTGCCCCATGCCGTCGCGAACACCAGCGAACGCGAAGCCGAAACCCCTGTCCGACAATGACCTCGAGCAGATCGCCGCGGAGATCGAAGCGGGGCGCCCGCCGATGGTCTGGTTCACCGCCGCGGCGGTGGGGGTCACCGAGGGGCGGTCGGGCAAGGTGGTCTCGCTCGGCGATCCCGCCGACGGCGACTTCCTGCAGATCCGGCCCACCGGGTCAAAGGATGTGCTGTCCTTCGGCCCCACCGAGGTCACGACGGTAAAACCCCAGCGTGACAAGCCGGCTGCCGCGCCCCCCGCATCCCCTCCCGCCCCCGAGAAGAAGGAACCGCCCGTGACTCCCGCCGTGTCCCCGTCCCCCTCCGCCCCCTCGGCCGCGGAGCGGAAACCGGCGCCGACCCCGGCGAAGAGTGCTGCCGCCGAGTCGAAACCGGCCGCGGCGCCGCGAACCCCCGCCGCCGCCAAGGCGACCAAGGCACCGGCCGCGCGCAAGGCCAAGACGCCGGAGGTCACCGTCACCATCAACGGCACCGCCGACGGTGAGTGGACCGTCGATGTCACCGCGGGTAAGAAGCGGACCGCGCGGGCGATGCCGGTCACCGGTACAGCCGTGGCGCAGGCGGCGAAACTGTTGCCGCCGGAGGTCTCCGAGGTGGTGGACGGTCTGCTGGACTCGGTGCGGGGCGCCCAGGAAGCGAAGGTCCAGCAGCTGCAGGCCGAACTCGAGCAGGCGCGCAAACTGCTGGAAGAACTGACGGACTGATACGAAGTCGCCGGTAGGCCCGTCCCCGGAGTCGACTCCGCGGGCGGGATCCGGCCGGGTTCCGGAGCGCGCAAGGCGAACGTCCAGGGACCGGCGCCAGCCGAGCATCGGCGCTGTTGTGGGCCGATCCGGGTTTGCCGGGGCACGCGGCAGCGGGTTCTTACACTGCTTCTCCGGATGTCCTGTGTTCCGGGCCGGGCCGGGCCGGGCCGCACGGCTCCGGCGGCAGTGCGGCTCACACAGCCGTTTCCCGCGGCCGCCAGCCGTGGCGGCTCGGTTCGGCCGGGGTGTACCGGATCGAGTCGTGGAACATATAGCCGAAGCCGCGCCGTTTCGCCTGGTACATGGCCGCGTCCGCGTCGCGGATGAGATCGTAGATACTGGCGTCGATATCGCGGGGGCCGCCGCAGGCCAGCCCGATACTGGCCGTCAGCGGTACTTCGCCGGTGCTGAGCTGGAACGGCTTCATGAACACCCCGAGCAGGCGTTCGGCCATTTTGGTCGCTTCCATCCGCTCCAGCGGCGCCAAGACGACGAATTCGTCTCCGCCGTAGCGGGCCACCACATCGTCGCGGCGCACGGTGGAGCGGATCCGGGTGGCGGCCTCGGCGATCAGTTCGTCACCGACGGTGTGCCCGTAGCTGTCGTTGATCGCCTTGAACTCGTCGAGATCGATGAACAGCAGACAGAGCGCGCGTTCGGCCCAGTCCCGGTGCTCACGATGCAGTACCCGCAGCAGCGCGGAGCGGTTGAGCAGTCCGGTGAGCGGATCGTGGTCGGCTTGGTACTGGGCGCGCCGTTCGCTGCGGGCGCTGTGGCCGATCGCGCGTTCGCTGCGGATCAGCAATCCGATGAGCAGCAGGGCGAGCACCGCGGACACGATGATCTGGTCGAGCGGGCTCAGCGGGGCGCGGGCCACCGGCACCAGCGAGGAGAGCACGAGGGCGACGGCGATGACGCTGGCGCGCTGGCGGGAATGGTGGATCCGGATCGTGCGCGGCGCACCCAGCGTCACCATGGTCGGGTGCAGGGCCGCCGCCCCGGCGGCCAGGTACGCGCCGATCAGCGGAAGGACCAGCACTTCCGGCGCCGTGTCCAGGGTGCCGGCGGTGACCAGCCGGTACCCGAGATCAGTCGCCAGCACCCCCGCCAGGGCTGTGCGCAGCAGGCGCAGCGAGGTTTCCGAGCGGCTCGAGGTGGCCAGCGAATGTGCCAGCAAGGTGAGCAGCAGCGCATCGCAGACCGGCAGCGCCACCGCCGTGACCGTGTTCACGTCCGGGGTCTCGGAGTGCAGGACGGGTGCGATGAGGAAGATCCAGGACGCCAGCAGCGCGCCGAGCCCGATCAGTCCCGAATCCAGGATGACATCGGGCTGGGTCCGGGCGTGCCGCGGCCGCAGCCACGTCAGGGCCGCCAGACCGGAGCCGAGGTAACCGGCGAGTGTGCAGATCTCGTCGAGAGGGGTGGACGCGTAGCCGGTCAGCTCCCGCAGCACGGTTCCGGTCGCGAAGGGGAGCGCGGCCCCGGCCAGCAGATACCACGGCAGCGGATGTGACGGACGGTGCCGGCGCAGACCGAAGACCATCATGACGACGGTGCCGGCGGCCGCGATCAAGGTGGCCGCCACCGACAGCGGACGGGACCCGAGTATCAGATGCGCCAGGAGCGGCGCGCCCACCATCACGGAAAACGCTGCGCCATACCATATCCGGTGGATACCGTGCCGACCTGCTCCCTGCGGTTCGCTGATGATCATCAGCCCCCCTTTGATCGCTCCATTCCCGGTGAAATCGAGCCGCGTCGCAGGCCTGGGTCCTTATCTGTCTGTCGTGCTCTACCTGTCCATCGAGCGGCGGCTGACGCAAACCGAGTGTTCCTGTACGAGGGGATGTCCGAGCCGTCCGCGGTGCGTCCGGCCCACCAAACCTGGACTATGGATCCGATGATGGCACGCACTGTCGAATTTGTCGCTCTCTTGGCGCAACAACGTCGTAACAGGTGTCTCGATGGTGGCGGCGCGGCGGATCTCGGGCACCGGCGAGCGGCTCGTACGGTGGTCCGGTGACCGAACGTGCGGAGTACATCACCCCCGGCGGGCGTCGTCGATGGTCGGCACCGGGCCGGGTCAACCTGATCGGCGAGCACACCGACTACAACGACGGCTTGGTGCTGCCGATAGCGATACCCCTGGTGGTCACCTGCGAAGGTGTCCGGCACGCCGACGATCTGGTCCGGGTGGGCTCGCGTCAGCGGCCGGGCGAACCGGTGCGGCTCCCGGCCGCGGCGCTGGCCACCGAGCGCGACCTGTTGCCGGGCTGGGCGCGGTACCCGCTGGGCGTCGTCGCGGAGTTCGGGCGCCGGGGACACGGGATCGAGGGCTTGGAACTGGATTTCGACGGCGCGGTTCCGGCCGGGGCCGGGCTCTCCTCGTCGGCGGCGCTGTGCTGTGCCGCGGCGGTGGCGGTCCGTGGTCTGTGTGCGCCGGAGGTCGGCGACCGGGAGTTGATCGATATCGCCCGGGCCGCCGAAAACGACTATGTGGGCGCGCCCACCGGAATCCTGGATCAGGCGGCGTCCATTCTGTGCACCGCGGGACACGCCCTGTACCTGGACGTGCGTGCCTTCGGTGCGGCCGATTCGGGTGGTTACGACCGGATTCCGTTCGATCTCGCGGCCACCGGCCTGCGGCTGCTGGTCATCGATACGGGGCAGACCCATGAGCACGCGGCCGGGGGATACGGCGCCCGGCGCGCCGAATGCGCCGCCGCCGCGGCGGCGCTCGGGGTCGCATCGCTACGCGATATCGATGACGCGGGCCAACTGTCCGGGCTCACCGATCCGGTGCTGTACCGGCGGGTCCGGCATGTACTGAGCGAGAACGACCGGGTGCGCGCAGTGGCGGAACTGCTGCGCTCGGGCGCCGACCCGCGCGAGATCGGTCCGCTGCTCGATGCTGGACACGATTCGCTGCGTGACGATTTCGAAGTGTCCACCGAGGTGCTGGACGCGGCGGTGGACGCCGCTCGCGCGGCCGGCGCCTACGGGACACGGATGGTCGGCGGCGGTTTCGGGGGCAGCATCATCGCCCTGGTCGATACCGATGCCGCCGGACGGGTCGAGCGGGAGGTCCGGGAACGCCTCGCGAGCAAGGGTTTTCCCGACGCGCGGACCCTCGAGGCCGTGGCCGGTCCGGGAGCCGGCCCGGTCGGTTGAGGAGGCTCGGTCGGTCGAGAAGGTTCGGTGCCGCGGCGATCCCGACACCGAACCTTCCTGCTCAGACCGCCGGACGCGCGCGGCGCAGCGCGCCGACGAGGATGTCGACCGCGAGGAAGGCCAGCAGGCTCAGGCCGAATACCGGAGCGAACCAGCCGATCAGGGCGGCCGCGCCCAGCGCCGGCACCGCCAGGACCGCCGATCGGCGCAGTGCGCCGCGGCGCGGCGGCCTGCCCACCGCGAAGATGCGGGCCGTTGCGGTGGGCCGGCGCCGCCACCACATGAGATATCCGCGCACGATCACCGTGATCAGCCCGATCGCCGCCGCCAGCAGTAACAACTGGTTGAGCACACCGAACATCAGGCCCATATGGAGCTGGATGCCCCAGTTGGCCATCTTGGCCATGAATGGCCACTCGGAGTAGGGGAGCCGATCGGTGACGGTGCCGGTGGCCCCGTCGACGGCCGCGGCATCGGCGGTCAGTGTGCCCGACAGCCGTCGTTCCTTCACCGCGAACGCCGTCCCGTCGGCCGCCGGGATCGTGATCTCGGCGGGGCGGGTGACTCCGGCCTCGCGTGCCGCGGCCAGTACCCGGTCCAATTGCTGGATCCGATCCGCTGGCACCGAATGGCCCGCCGGATGGCCGCCGTGATGGTCACCGTGCCCGGTATCGGCCGGCGCCGTCGCCCCGGGCAGCGCGGTCGTGACGGTGGGGGTGGTCCAGCTGAGGTTCTCCCGGAGTGCCTCGATATTGGCACCCGCATAGGTCGACCAGGTCAGCCCGGTGGCCGAGAGGAGCAGCGCCGCCGGGAGAATCCACACCCCGACCACCGCATGCCAGTTCAACCGGCGTTCCCGCCCGTTCGCGCGGTTCGGGACGAACAGCCACCGCGCCGTATTACGCTGCCGCCGGCCGCGTACCCGCCGGGTCCACAGGGCGAGCCCGGCGAGCGCGATCAGCCACAGCCAGGAGGCCGCCAGCTCGGAGTACAACCGGCCGGGTTCGCCGAGATGCAGATGGCGGTGCATCTGGGACACCCACGCCCGGAACGGCAGCGCACCGGAACTGCCGTACACCACCGATTCGCCCACCGGCCGCGCGGTCACCGGGTCGACGAAGACGGCCCGCCGCTCGGATTCGCCGAGGGCGGGATCGCTGAACAGCACCCGGGTGGTGTCACCCGGTGCCGGCGCGGGCGCGACCGCCACCAGGGTGAGATCCGGCCGGACCGCGGTCCCGGCGGTCACCTGTTCGGCCAGGGGCCGCTCGGGCCCACGGGAATCCACGGTCAGCAGATCCCGGTTCACGAAGGATTCGATACTCGGCGCGACGGCGTAGAGCCCGCCGGACACCGCCGCGATCAGGAGGAACGGCCCCACGAAGAGGCCGGCGTAGAAATGCAGCCGCAGCGCGAGCGCGCGGAACGCGCCGCTGCTCGGCCGGGGCGAATCGGTCACCGGAGCAGCGCTTTCGGGCGCCGCGGGGACCTCGGTGGTACTCATCGGTGTTACCTGCGTCCTGTGCCGGCCCGGCACCCGGCCGGAGCAGGCGGGTGCGCGGGGACGCGGCGCGCACCGAGAAATCGGGTCGCCGCGCTGAGAGACCCGGCCGGGGCCACGGGCGCGGGTGCGCGCGGAGTTCACCGCAGCGACGGCCGGCGCCCGGCCGGGAGGGCCGGGTGGGAGATCAGATCAGTACGGCCCGGGGCGGTGCCCGGGTGCGGCCCGTATCGGCCGTGAGGATCCACGCGACGACCCGGTCGCGGTGCAGTAGGCGCAGCGGTAGTGGGTCCGGGGTTGCCGGTGGCCGGTGCGCGACCGGTACCAGGCGCGCCAGGGCGGTGGCGACGACCCGGTAGGCGAATTCGGCTCCGCGCACGACCATCGCCGCGGCGCAGGCGACAACCACGTGCGCCGCGAGCATGGTGGGGGTCAGCTGGAGATCACCGTGGTGCAGATGGCCGGAACTCCAACCCAGACTCGAATGGCCGAGCAGTTGCCCGGCTGTCAGTGCCGCGGCGAGTCCGGTGGTGCCGGTGCGCAGCGGGCGCACACCGGTGACCAGGGCACCGATCGCCGCCGCCGTCAGCGCCAGCAGGACGACCGCCGTCCCATCGGGCGAACTCGTCCGGTCCGCCCAGCCGTGCGCGGCCACCGAGACGGCCCCCGAGATCAGGCCGGCCGCCGCACCGCGGATGCGGGCGGCGCCGAGCTGGTCCACCACATGGGTGGAACCGAACCTGATACGCACCAGAGGATGATATCCGACCCGCGCCCTGCCTGGGGCCGGCCGATATCCGGTCCGGCCTGCTCCGGGCGCGCGCACCCGACCGTGCGGGGCGGAAGGATCCGGGCGTAACCGCTCGGGTTCCCGGCTCTTCACCCACGGCGCGGAGCTGCTGCCCGGGGCGCTGGGGATTCAGCTGCCGGGTTCCAATTCCATCAGCGGTTTCCGCAGCAGTTTCCCGGTGGCGTTGCGCGGCAGTTCGTCGAGGAACACCACTTCGCGCGGGACCTTGTAGCGGGCCAGATTCGCCTTGACGTAGTCCTTGATCTCCTGGGCGTCGCGTGTCGAATCCGGCCCCGGGACCACCACGGCGCGCAGCCGTTTGCCGAACTCCCGATCGTCCACGCCGACCACCGCGGCCTCGAGTACATCGGGGCGTTCGGCGATGAGGTGTTCGACCTCCTGCGGGAACACGTTCTCGCCACCGGAGACGATCATGTCGTCGTCGCGGCCGTCGATGAACAGCAGGCCGTCGGAATCGAGATGCCCGACATCGCCGCTGGACATCATGCCGTCGACGGTCTCCTTGGTACGCCCGTCGGTGTAGGCCTTGAAGGCGTGCGGGTTGTCGATGAAGATCGTGCCGGTGACATTCGGCGCGGTGATCCGCTTGCGGTTCTCGTCGTAGAGGGCGATCCGCACCCCGACCGGCGCCCGGCCCGCGGTGGTCGGCGACTTCTTCAGCTCCTGCGGCGTCGCCACGGTGATCACCGCGCATTCGGTGGAGCCGTACAGGTTGTACAGCACATCTCCGAAGTACTCGCCCGTGCGCACCACGACATCGGGCTGGATGGCCGAACCCGCCGCGAAGATCACCCGGAGCGAGGAGACATCGTAGCGGTCGAGCACCTCTTTCGGCTGGTCCAGGATGCGTTGCAGCATGGTGGGCACCACGACCAGTGAGTCCGCCCGATAGCGGGCGATATTGGCCAGGGTGAGCTCCGGGTCGAACCGGCGCTGCTGGAATACCACCCGGTTGCCCAGCGCCAGGCCCAGGGAGAACTGGGACAGTCCGGTGCCGTGGAAGATGGGCGCGGCCATCACCATGGTGCCGTCGGTCGGCAGCGGCACCCGGTCGATGAACTGGGCGGTGATGAACGGGCTGACCTTGTCGCGCGGGGCGCCCTTGGGCGTGCCGGTGGTACCGCTGGTGAGGATGACCATCCCACCCGGTGTGGTGGGTGCCGCCAGCGGTGCGGTGGACTGCCCCGCCGATACGGATTCGACCGTCGGGATCGCGGGGTCGGCACCATCGGATTCGTCGACCCAGGTGAGGATGCGCGGGATCGCGGCGGGGATGGCGCTCATCAGGTCGAAGAACTCGCTGTCGTGCAGCACCGCTTTGATCTTCTCGCGTTCGGCCACGTCGGCGAACTGCGGTTTGGCGAAGCCGGTGTTCATCAGGACCGCGCGCAGGCCGAGTTTGCCGGCCGTCAGCATGCTCAGCACCATGCCGCGGTGGTCGCGGGCCAGGACCGCGACCACCTCGCCGGGCCGCAGTCCGCGTTCGGTGAGGCCACGGGCGAAGGCGTTTGAGCGGTTGTCGAGTTCGCGGAAGGTGAGTTCCCCCGCCTCGTCGACGATGGCGGGGGAGTCGGGGCGGGTCTGCACGGCGTGCATGACCACACCGGCGAAGGGGCCGTACTTGGTCGCGTTGCTCATCGACCGGAGGGCGTGGTCGAGCCGCAACGGATCGAAGAGACCGCGTTTGCGCATCACGTTCACGGCCGAGGCGATATCGCCGGCTCTGCGAACGGGGCCGGGCAGCGACAATGTCATCGGCGACAACCTTCCGCGGTGTACCGCCGGGAACGGCGGTTACCTCCTCGAACTCCTGTGCACCGCCCACCCTAGCAACCATCGCGGGGACTGCCGGCCCATTGTCTCGGACAGTAGGGAAACCGGGACGCTACTGTGAGATTTCCCGGTTTCCCGTCGAGAAAGGTTGTCAGGCCTCGTATTCCACCAGCACCCGGCGCAGCAGTTTGCCGGTCGGGTTGCGCGGCAGATCGTCGAGGAAGACGACCTCGCGCGGCACCTTGTACCGCGCCAGGTTCTCCTTGACGTAGGTCTTGATCTCGGCCTCGTCCGGAGTGTGCCCGGGTTCGGGGACGATGAACGCGCGCAGCCGCTTCCCGAACTCCGCATCGTCCACGCCGACCACCGCGGCGTCGAAGATGTCCGCGCGCTCGAGCAGCAGGTTCTCGACCTCCTGCGGGAAGACGTTCTCCCCGCCGGAGACGATCATGTCGTCGTCGCGGCCGTCCACCATGAGCAGGCCGTCCTCGGTGAAATGGCCGACGTCGCCGCTGGACATGTAGCCGTCGATGATCTGCTTGTGCCGGCCGTCGGTGTAGCCCTCGAAGGGCGCGCCGCTGCGGACGAAGATCCGGGCGGTGACATTCTTGGCGGTCACGGCCTTGTCGTTGTCGTCGTAGAGGCGGACATCGCAGGTGAGCGGCGGACGGCCGACCGTGCCGGGGGCCTTGGCCAGGTCGGCCGGCCGGGCCACGGTGGCGATGGCGACCTCGGTGGAGCCGTAGAGGTTGTACAGCACGTGCCCGAATGTGTCGGTCGCCTTGACGCACAACTCGGGCGACAGCGCCGAACCCGCCAGGATGATCCCTTTCAGCGAGGACGTGTCGTACTTCGCCCGGACCTCGGCGGGCAGTTCCACCATCCGGTGCAACATGGTCGGCACCGCGACCAGCAGCTGGGCCTTGTGGTCGGAGATCATTTTCAGGGTGGCCTCGGCATCGAACCGGCGCCGCATGACGATCTTGTTGGTGAGACCGATGCTCACCAGGTACGTGCCCAGACCGGTGCTGTGGAAGATCGGCGAGACGATGACGACGGTGCCGCGCTTCGGGAACGGCATGCGGTCCAGGAACTGCGCGGTCGCCACCGGGCCGGCCTTCTCCCGCGGTGCGCCCTTCGGCAGACCGGTGGTGCCGCTGGTGAGGATGATGAAACCACCCGGTTTGGCGGGCACCGGCAGCGTTTCGGTGCCGTTCTCGGCGATCAGATCGTCCAGCGTCCGGGCGCCCGCGGGGACTTCGGTGCCCTCCTCGACCCAGGTGAGGACTCGGGGCATATCCGCGGGCAGCGCGTCGAGCAGGCCGAGGAATTCGCTGTCGTGCAGGACCGCTTTGACCTGCTCCCGTTCGCACACCTCGGCGAACTGCGGTTTGGCGAAGCCGGTGTTCATCAGCGCGATCTTCACGCCGAGCTTGCCCGCGGCGGCCATGGAGAGGATCAGTCCGCGATGGTCCCGGGCGAGGATGCCGATCACGGTGCCCTCGGTGATCCCCGCGTCGCGCAGCCCGTGGGCGATCTTGGTGGACTGCTCGTCCAGTTCGCGGTAGGTCAGCTCACCGCGTTCGTCGGCCAGTCCGGGCGCGTCCGGCGCGATGCGCGCGGAGTGCATGATCAGGGTGGCCTGCGGGATGTAGGTCTTGGAATCCTTCAGCGTCCGCAGCGTTTCCCCCGGATTCTTCAGATCGATGAATCCGCTGGACTGCAGCAGCCCGTATGCCTTGACGACTTCCAGCGTGTGCGCCAGGTTCACCTTCGAACACCTCCACAGATCCTCGCGTCGGCACTCGACCTAGCGATTCCGAACGGCATATCGGTGGCCACCGTAGCAGTGAAAGTGTAATCGCTCACAACGTACGCTCCGGACAAAAAAGACATCCGCGAGCGGTCGCCGAGGCGGCCGGTGCGGGCAGGCGTCGAATCGTCGACGCACTCGCGCGCACCGGCCCCCGGCGCCTCGGGTCAGTTGTAGACCGAGCCCAGCGACGGGAAAGTGATGTCGCCGCGCACGTACTGGAACCCGTCCGGGTGTTCTGCGCTCACCGGCACCGGCCAGCGGTGCCACAGGTTGCCGTACACCGCGGCGACGATCAGACCCGGGCCCGGATCGATCGGCCGGGTGCGGATCGTGGTGTCGGCGATGATGTCCCGATGCTCGGTGAGCTGCTCGATACCGCTGCGGCCGTTGTTGAGGTTGAGCCATACGACATCCAGCCGTGCGCCCGTCTGATCCGGGGCGATCGTGCCCGGTCCGCCGAAGAACGCGAACCGGAAGCCGTCGAGGTTCAGCGACAGACCCGAGCCGTACATTCCCGGACCGCCGCCGCGGCCCACGGTGGATTCGGCCGGGATCTGGAACGGTTGCGCGGGCAGCGCGGCATCACGCGTGGCCGCGGCGACCCGCGCGTCACCGAGCAGCCGGGATACCGCCTGTTCGGCGGCCGGATCACCGGTCGCCGCGGTGTGCAGGGCCTGCGTGGCCGAAGCCCAATCGACCTGGGCGGGCTCGGCGGTCGCGTGTCCGGTGAACAGAACAGTGGCTGCGGCGGTCCCCATGGCAGAGGTGAGGAGCCGCCGGGTAAAGGCAGATATACGCATAACCAATCTCCTTGCAGGGGCGGATATCCGGGGTACTGCTCAGTGGCTCGGTGTGGGTGCTGCGAGGTGGAACCGGTGCCGGTGCGGCGGAGCGAGCGGGGAGCGGATCCGGCGGCACCGATCGGGGCTGTCCGATCGAACAAACACTGTCACTCGGCCCCGTTGGTGTCCAGGACCGCCGCGCGGCCGGTCGGTCGCGGTTTCGTATCCGATTTCGACGCCGGATCAGTCGGCGGTGACCGCGCGCTGGAGCAGCTGCTGCAGGGTTTGCTGTTCCTGCCGGGTGAGGGGTTGTAAGGGGGAGTCGGCCGCGAGTAGGTCGAGCAGCCGGGTACGTAGTTCGCTGCCCGCCGGGGTGAGTACGAGTTGTCTGGCCCGGCGGTCCGTGGGGTGGGCGCGCCGTTCGACATGGCCGTTCGCCTCGAGCCGGTCGACGATGAACGTCGCGTTCGAGGGTTCACAGCTCATTCGCTCGGCCAGCTCGCGCATGGTCATCGGGCCGGTCAGCTCGCGGAGTGCGACCGCCTGCGGCGCGCTGAGGCCCAGCGGCGTGGCTCGCAGGCGCACGTGGTTCTCGATGCGGTGGTTGAGAGCGTTGACCAGTCCGCACAGTTCGCGCTCCGCGGCCGCGAGGCTCTCGGCGTGCGCTCCCCGTGAATTGCTCATGGTGACGATCCTAGCGAAGTGCATCCAACTTTAATAGTTGCAACTATAATCATTCTAACTTTAAGCTTATGGCGAGTGGCCGACCGCCACACACCGCCCGAGCCAGGAGTTTCACCATGACCATCGCCCATCCGGCCGCCGAACCCACCGATCCGATCGCCGTCACCACCGGACCCGGTGCCGGACAACGCCTGCGCCGCCCGGGACGTCTCCGGTCGATCCGGATGGGGGAGCTGACCGTCACCTACGTACCCGACGGGGCGGTGGGCCTGGCACCGCGCGGCTGGCTGCCCGACACCACCGCCGCGGACTGGGTGGCGCACGCCGATCACCTCGACGAGAAGGGCTACCTGGTAGCCGGCATCGGCGGGCTGCTCGTCGAACTCGGGGACCGCGCGCTGCTGATCGACACCGGCGTCGGGCCGGTGGCGGTGCCCGACGACCCGGGCAACCCGCTGATCGGCGCAATCAGCGGCGGCGCGTTGCTGGAGAACCTGGCCCGGGCCGGCCGGGCGCCGGACACCATCGAGGCGGTGGCATTCACTCATCTGCACGGCGACCACATCGGCTGGGCGTCCCATCCGGCGGTCGCCGGCGGCCCGGTGTTCATCGCAGCCGACTACCTCGTCGCCGAAACGGAATGGGCGCACCGGCATCCGTCGCCCGAACACGCGGTGACCCCGGACATGCTCGAGGTGATGAGCCCCAAGGTCCGCACGATCGCCGACGGCGAAGAGATCTTCCCCGGTGTGCGGGCGGTGGTGGCGGCCGGCCATACCGCCGGGCATACGAGCTACTCGATAATGTCCGGCGGCCGGCGTCTGCTCGCCTTCGGCGACGCGCTGCACACGCCGCTACAGGTCCGGTATCCGCACTGGTCTGCGGGAGCGGATCACGACCGGGTCCGGTCGGCGCAGGCGCGGCACCGGCTGGTCGACGAACTCGCCGCCACCGGTGACCTGGCCTTCGGCAACCATTTCGCCGACGTCGTATTCGGTACGGTCGCCCGCGACGGCGCCGGCCATACCTCCTGGGTGCCGCTGCCCTGACTTCCGGTCGCCCCCGACGCCGCCCGGATGAAGTAGAGGCCGGTGCGGGCTCGCCGGACGAG
>NZ_JBKOOL010000105.1:0-19351 GCF_046764065.1 Nocardia sp. NPDC002869 | reverse complement strand
CCGGAACCGGTGGGCCGCAGCCGGGCTCGCCACCCGGCTCCGGCGCGCCGAAATCGTTGCGCCGGAACGGAAAATCTCCGTACGACCCCGGCCCGCCCAGGCGCCGCGAGGCCGTTTTCTGTCGGACCCCCCACGTAGAATCATGCAGGTAGGACACAGTCGGAGGGGTAATATGCGGCCGGCGGACCGGCCGCATCAGAAACCCCTCCGGCGCTTCGGAACCGGGGGTTCTGTGATGAGTGAAATCGGACAGGAACGATTGCTGCCGCCGCGTCAGCACGGGACGTCGTGGCGCGAATCGGAATACCGGGCCATCGCCGCGGAACTGCGGGCGGGTAAGGGGTTGCCCGAGATCGCCGCGGAACTCGGGCGGACGCCGTCGGCCGTCCAGGCGGCACTGCGCAACTTCGTCCCGCCGGAGGAGAAAGTACGCGCGAACGACCGGGCCGGCTGGATCCAGGATCGGATGGCGGCCGATCCGCACTGGGATTGGTGGGCTGTCGTACTGGACCATCATCGGCACGGCCCGTCCGCGCTCTGGCTCACCGAGCACGAGCACATCGCGCGCGGTGCCTGGCGTGACCGCACACCCATGCCGGTCCTGGCCCAGCGGCTCGATACCGCCGAAATCGAGGTGGCCGCCTTCCTGCGCGCGCTCGGGCTCGCGGAGAACCTGGCCGAGGTCGCCGATCGGCTCGGCGCGACCCCGGGTCAGGCACTGGCCAAACGCGTCAACGCGGCCCGCGATCAGGAACAGTCCGCCACCTGGATCCTGGTGGTCGACGGTGCCGCGGGCACCGTGAAACCGCGCAGCGCGCCCGTGCGCCGGCATGTCTCGGTGCACGAGAGCCGAGCCGCCGCCGAAGCGGGCCGGGATCGGGTCCTGCGCTGGCACCGCCGGACCGCGGGCGACAGCACCACACCCGTCTGGTGGACGATCGCCCAGCGCGGAGTCGGCGACTCCGCCGGCCGCACCTACTGCGGCGTTTTCACTCCGCGCCTGATCGACAGCGGGGTCCGCGCCGACGCGCTCGCGGTCGGGGACCGGATCCTGATCGCCGGATCGGACGGCAATCCCCAGGAGGCCCTGGTCGAATCGATCGCTCGGCGCGGCGAGGTCGTCGTCGCCGATCTCGGGCCGGTCGGCGATTCCCGGGTCCACCAGGTGATCGAATTCGATGCCGGGGAGCGGGTGGAGGTGCTCACCGCCCGGGAGTGACGGTTCGCTGCTGCCCGGCCGCTTCCGCTCGGCCGGGCATCAGCGCGGAGGCGAGCACGATGGCCACGGCCATCACGGCCACCGCCACGAACACCAGATGCACCCCCTCGGCCAGCGCCGCCGGCGAGGGGGTGCCGGTATCGCCGACCCGCGAATTCACGAGTGCGCCGAAGACGGCCACACCCACGGCACTCCCGATGGACCGGGCGAACATATTGGCCGAGGTCACCACGCCACGTTCACCCCAGGTGGCGCTGGTCTGGGCGGCGATCAAGGTCGGACTCGCCACCAGCCCCATGCCGAGACCGATGACGAAACAGGTGGCCGCGACCTGGGCAATGGGGGTCGCGGGCCCGATGAACAGGGTGCCGACGGCCCCGACGGTGGCAGTGACGCCGCCGATGAGTGCGGTGCGCCGGAAGCCGATCCGCAGATACACCCGGCCGGACTGGGATGCCGAGACCGGCCAGCCGAGGGTCAGCGCGCCGACCGTCAGCCCGCCCACCACCGCCCCGGCGCCCAAAACGCCCTGGGCGAAGGTCGGCACATAGGACGTGAGACCGAGTAGCAGCGCACCCACCAGCGCGGAGATCGCCGAACTGGCGACCACGACGCGGCGGGTGAAAAGCCACAGCGGCAGTACCGGATCGGCGGCCCGGCGTTCCACGAGGACGAACAACGCCAGTACCGCGGCACCGCCGGCGAAGATCGCCATACTGATCGGCGCGTCCCAGGCCCACGCGCGGCCGCCCTCGAGTAACCCGAGAATGAGCGCACCCGCCCCGGAGGTCAGCAGCACCGCACCGGCGTAGTCCACCCGCCGGCGTTGCCGGGCCGGGGTCTCGGTGAAGTGACGCAGCAGCATCCACCCCGCCCACGCCGACAGCGGCAGGTTGACCAGGAAGATCCACCGCCAGCCGACGTATTCGGCGAACACGCCCCCCAGCAGCGGACCCGAGACCGAAGAGAAGGCCCAGACGCCCGCGAGATAACCCTGCACCTTCGCGCGCTCGGCCAGGGTGTACAGGTCACCGGCGATGGTCATGGTCATGGGCTGGATGGCCCCCGCGCCGATACCCTGCACGGCCCGGAACACGATCAGCCACAACATGCTGCCCGCGAGCCCGCACAGCAGCGAGCCGACAGCGAAGACGGCGATGCCGAACAGGAGCACCGGTTTACGGCCCACCGTATCGGCGATCTTGCCGTACACCGGCACCGTGACGGCCTGGGCGAGCAGATAGACGGAGAACAACCACGGGAACTGGGCGAAACCGCCCAGGCTCTCGGTGATGGTGAGCACCGCGGTCGCGATGATGGTGGAATCGAGTGCGATCAGACCGGTGGCCAGCATGAGCGATCCGAGGACCGGGCCACGTTCGGAGCGGAGCCCCACTTCGGTTCGCACCGTCTCCGCCACCACTGCCGCACCTCTTTCTCCCGGACCGGACACCTCAACACGATCGCCGGGTCACCGTATTCCCCACACCACCGCGAGCGCCGCCGCATTTCCACATGATGAGACGGGAGTGTCCCTTTGTGCAGCCGGGTAGCGCTGATTCCCGAGCCGCTGTGAGCCCGCACAGAGTGGCTGTGGCGCAACGGGATCGGTGGATAGCATCCGCGCCATGTGCACACCGCTACGTTCGCTCCGCCCCGGCGTTTCCGGCCGGATCCTGCTCGGTGGGCCGGCCGCCGCCGTCGCGATTCTCACCGCCGGCTGTGGCGGCGCGGCCGAACCCGCGGACCCCGCGGCGATCTGGGATCCGTGTGGTCTCCCCGCCGGCCTGCTCACCGATTCGGGGTTCGCACCCGGCTCGATCCGGCGCGATGTGGCCACCGAACCGGGCTGGGCGGGCTGCGGGTGGAGCAGCAAGCGGGCCGCGCTGCGCGTGCTGTTCTCCGCCGACGGTTCGCCGGACGAAGTCGCCGGTGACGGCGATACCCGCACCGAGGTCACTCTCGCGAACCGCACCGGCCGGCTACTGCACACCGGCGCCTCCGATACCGCGACGACGTGCACCGTCGCCCTGCCCACCGCGGGCGGCGGCGTGGTGCGGGTGCGGGTCGACAGTGCCCCGGCCGCGGCCGAGAACGCCTGTACCCGAGCCGAGCGCGCGGCAAGCGCCCTTGCGCCCGGGTTTCCGGCCTGATCAGCGGGTTCGACCATTACTCGCACCACTGTGACCGGTCACAACCGCAAGGTTGGTGCCTGCACGGTCGTCCAGTCGAGTTCGTAAAGCCGCCCGGAATACGACACATGATCATTACTGTGGAGCCGCAGTCTCGCCGCCCAGGGGTAGAAGGAGTCAGCAGCATGACCGTCGACACGACCAGAACCAAGCTGACGCTATCCGGCCAGCCCATGTCCGCGCCACTACAGGATGTGCGCACACTGTCCCGCCACATGGTGGGCCATTTCGTGGAGAACGTGGTTCCCTGCGGCACGCTGCCGGGCGATGCGATCCACGGCGATGTCACCACCATCACCCGGACCTGCCTCGAACTCGCCGTCAGCATGCTCGACGGTAAGGATATTCCGGAGAAGACCCGCCGGCTGGAGAACGCCGCCGCCTGCTGGGCGCGCGAAGGCGTCCCGATCGACACCATCCACCACGCCGTGCACGAGGGTTTCCGGCTCGGCCTGGACCTGGTGGTGTCCAATGCCACCGTCACCGACTATTCGGCGCTGGTCGACGGGGCCAAGCTGGTCGTCGAAATGCTGGACACGATGACCGTCTGTATCTCCATGGCCTACGTCCGCGAACTGCGGTCGGTGGTGAGCGAGCACCACACCGCCGTGCACACCCTGACCTCCGCGCTGCTGGGTGGGCACAGCACCTCCACCATGGCCCGCGAATGCGGGATCGAGATCGCCCCCGCCTACACCGTGCTGGCGATGGCCATTCCGGCCCATCCGGACGAAGCGATCCCGGCGCTCGACGGCAAGGTGGTGGCGCGGCGCAAACTGCGCCGCGTCCAGGCCGAACTGGCGACCCGCTGCGAGGATTCGGCGCTGTCGCTGCTGAGCGTCGACGGCGGCACGGTCCTGCTGCCCGCCGACATCTTGACCGGCGAGCAGCTCGACGAACTGGTCGCGCAGCTGTCGCGGGCGGCCCAGGTGCCGGTCAGCGCCGCGGTGGTGGAGGCCCCCACCGCCGAGGTGCCCTCGGCGGCGGATCAGGCGCACGAACTGCTGGATATGGTCCAGCGGCTCGACTGTGTGCCCGGACTGTACCGGTTCGACGATATGGCGCTGGAATACCAGCTGACCCGGCCCGGCCCCGGCCGCGAATACCTGGGGTCTCTCCTGGATCCGCTCGATGATCACCCGGAACTGCTGGAGACCCTGCAGCGCCATATCAGCAACAACCTGAACCGGCAGCGCACCGCGCGTCTCATGCACATCCACACCAATACGATCGACTATCGGCTCAAACGGGTCGCCCAGCTCACCGGCTTCGATCCCACGCAGCCGTCGGGCCTGTGGTATCTGCGGTCCGCGCTGGTCGCCCGCAGCTACCGGGCGAACTGACCCCTACCCCCGCTCCCGGCCACTGCGTACCTGCGCCACATAGGCGCGCGACACCGCCGCGGTGAGCGTATCGAGCACATCGACGACGAAACATCCGTCCACGCTCCCGGCCGCGGCGTCCAGGGTCCGCCACGCCGCCGAACTACGCAGGCCCAAACCACTTTTCACCCCTTCGTGCAGGGCATGCTGAATGGTCTCGAGCGGCACCTCCTCGCGCGCCCAGCGCGCGGCGGCCACCTCGAGCCGGGCCAGTACCTGACGTCCGGACGGATCCGAATCGTCGAGCAGTGCCAGCGCCATGCCCAGTCCCACCCGGAAGGCCGTCTCGAAATCCGCTCCCGGCCGTTCGCGCGCCGCCGGGCGGGCGCTGTCGGCCGACCAGATCCGCATCAGCTCCGCCGGATCCGGCACCTCGAACACCTGCCCGGACTCCTCCGGCTCACGGTCGTACTGCTCACCCGTGCACATACGTGCTCCCTCCACCAGCGACCGGCAACCGATATGGCCAAACGTATAGTTACCCACCCTTCTCCGGCCGACACATCGCCCGGACTTCGGTCCACCTCGGAACTCGGGTCGGCAAAGATAGTGAGACGTCCCATCAACAGATACTTCGGTTTCGTGCCGTCGCCCACCGGCACCGCCCGGTCGCCCGGGTCCGGCCCACGACGCGCGCCCCGCCGCGCTCCCCGGTTATGGTGCGGCGGTGGATACCGGTGATCTGATAGACCGCAGCAGTTCCATCGCGGAGCGGCTCACGACGACCCAGGCGGCGCCGCCGTCGTGGCTGGTACTCGCCACCGCCGTGGCGGCGCTGGTACTGGTGGCCTACGGCCCGCTGTGGCGCATCACCCGCAATGTGGTCACCATCGCGCACGAGGGCGGACACGCGCTGGTGGCGCTGCTGAGCGGACGCCGGCTCAATGCCATCACCCTGCATTCCGACACGTCGGGGCTCACGGTGTCCAGCGGAAAACCCTACGGGCTCGGCATGATCCTGACCGCGCTGGCCGGCTACCCGGCCCCGCCCCTGGTGGGACTGGGCTTCGCCGCGCTGCTGGGCGCCGGGCGCATCACCCTCATGCTGTGGATCGCGATCGCCGCGCTGGCCGTGATGCTCGTGATGATCCGGAACGTGTACGGCGTCATCTCCGTGGTGAGTACCGGCGCACTGGTTTTCGGGGTGTCGTGGTTCGGTTCCGATGCGCTGCAGGCCGGATTCGCCTACCTCGCGACCTGGCTGCTGTTGCTGGCCGGCAGCCGCCCGGTACTGGAGCTACAGCGCACCCGTTCCCGGATGCGTGACGGCACCACCGACGCCGATCAGCTGGCCCGTCTCACCCGGCTGCCGGGCCTGCTCTGGGTGGCCGTCTTCCTGGCCGTCGCCCTCGGCGCACTCGTGGCCGGGGCGGGCCTGCTGCTGTCGGCGACCGCGGGGATCTGCCTGCCGGTCCCCAACGGCGCGGACTGCCCGGCGAACTGATCCCGCCGGGCCGCGCTCAGCCGGCGCTCTCGGCCTCGGCGAGTTCCTTCTTCCAGACCCGGAAGCTCTCCTCGGTCCGGCCCCGGCGCCAGTACCCGGAAATGGAGGCGAACTCCGCGGAGACACCACGTTCCTTACGGATGTAGGAGCGCAGGTTGTGCATCACGGCCTGCGCCTCCCCGTGGATGAAGACCTGCGCCCGGCCCGGCAGCCACGGCTCCGCACGAACCGCGCCGATCAGGGGTGCGTTGTCGCCGGCGCGATCGTCGCCGACCTCGTGCGCGCCGCCGCCGCGGTGTACCCAGGTGACGTCCACCAGCGCCTTGGTGGTCAGGGTGATCTCGTCGGCCGCGTCGGCGACCTCGATGAACACCTTCGCGGGCGCCCCCTCGGGCAGTGCCTCGACAGCGGCGGAGATGGCGGGCAGCGCCGCCTCGTCACCGGCGAGCAGATGCCAGTCGGCGTCCGCGCGCGGCGCGTAGGCCCCGCCGGGCCCGAAGAACGTGGCCTGTTCGCCGGGCTGTACCGCGGCGGCCCACGGGCCCGCGATCCCCTCGTCGCCGTGCACCACGAAATCGATGGCGATCTCGCGGGCCGCGGTGTCCACCGAACGGACCGTGTACGTGCGCATCACCTCGCCGTCGGGCCGGTCGAACAGCAGTTTCACATACGCGTCGGTGTACTCGCTCGCATCGAAATCGTCGAATCCGGGATCACCCAGATACACCCGCACGATATGGGGGCCGAGCCACTCCGTCCGGGCGACGGTCATGGTCGTGCGCTTTCTGGCCATCCGGCCTCCTTCAAAATTAGGCTTACCTAAGCGAACGTACCAGCCGGGTCGGGCGGGTTGTGTAGCGTCCGTCTCGTACTGACCGAAATATCCGGCAAGCAACCGTTTTTGGGTTAACCTCACACAAACTTCCGGACGAAGGCACCAATCATGACCGCGGCAACCGTCATCCGCCCGCTGGCGCCCAGCGAACAGATCTTCGCATTCAGCGAGGTCTTCGTCGGATACTGCGCCCGAATGTCCGGGCGGATCGATCTCAGCGCGCTGGCCGCCGCCTTCGAAGTCCTGGTCACGGCCCATCCCATCCTCGGAGCGCAGCTCGCGCCCACCGAGCCGGTCGGACACACCCTGGTCACCTCCGGTCCGCCCGAGATCGTGCTGACCGTCGCCGACGGCGACCCCGAACAGCTGCTCACCGGCGCCGAACCGGATCAGCGGCGAGCCCTGGGCACACTGCACGTGGTGCGCTCGGGGGATACCGCGGGCGTCACGCTGCTGGTGCATCACAGCATTGCCGACGCCACCCATGCCCTGCACCTGCTCGAGCAGCTGTGGCATTGCTATGTGGCCGCCGCGGCCGGACGGGCACCCACGCTCCCGCCCACCAGGCAGCCGATGCCGGTGGAGGATCTGCTCGCCGGCCGGGGAGTCGTTCGCCGGCCCGTCCCGGGCGGTACCGCGCCGCCGCGGGCCGCACCGCCGCTGCCCCCGGCGGATGCGCTCAACGCGAACGAACACCCGTACCCGCCCTTGCAGACCACGCGCTGCCGGCTGAGCCGGGAACAGACCGGCGCGCTCGTCGCGTATGGGCACCGGGCGGGGGTGACGGTGCACAGCCTGGTGGCGGCCGCCCTGCTGCTCACCGAATCCGAGGCACGGCAGCTGCCGGTCGGCGAACTGCTGTGTTCGTATTCGGTGGATCTGCGCCGCCGGGTCCGGCCTCCCATCGCCCCGACGGAGGGAACGAATGTGCTGGGCTTCGCCGGTTACCGGCCCGGTCCGGGTACCGAGGCCACACTCCCGGCCCTGGCACACGGAGTTTTCCACGCCCTGCGCACCGACCTCGCCTCCGGCTACATCCAGCAGACCCCGCTCCAGCTCCCCGACACCCTGGCCGCGCCCCCCGCCAACCCGTTCGACACGGTGATGACCACGAACTGGGGCCGATTACCCCGGCTGTCGGCGCCCACCCTCCGGATCCACGACTTCCGCACCACCATGATCGCCAAACCCGATCCGACCGGACGCCGCCCCCCGCAGGCCGGCGGCGGTACCAGCATCATCACCACCTACGACGACCGTCTCAGCGTCGAGATCCACCATCCCCCCGAGTTCACGCCGGTGCAGACACCCCGGATCGAACGGCTGGAAAATCTGCTCACCCGCCTCTGACCCGCGCGGAGCCGGTGCGATCGTCCCGGTGCGTCGTTGCCGGGCGGGCACCGCCGCGAGACCGCGACCCCGAGCATCGCTCCGGCGCACACGGACCGGGCATCGGGTGTTCAGACGCCCTGGAGCGAGGCCAGCTCGAGCACCGTGATATCCGACGGGGCCGCCACCCGCACCGGCGGACCCCAGGCACCGGCGCCGCGGGTCACATACAGCGCGGTCGCCCCGTACAGCTCCAGCCCCGCCACGGTCGGGTTGGGCAGCCGCGCGATCAGATTGCCCGGCCACAGCTGTCCGCCGTGGGTATGCCCGGACAATTGGAGGTCGACCCCGTACGCCACCGATTCGTGGACCACGACCGGCTGGTGGGCCAGCAGTACACAGGCCCGGGCGGTGTCCCGGCCATCGAGAGCCGCCGCGAAATCGGGTCCCCGGCCGATAGCGGTCCCCCGCGGATCGTCGACCCCGGCGAGATCGAAGTCCGGCAGCGACACCCGATCGTTGAGCAGCACCTTCATCCCCAGTTCACCGGCCCGGGCAAGCCACGCGTCGGCGTCGGCGAAGTATTCGTGGTTGCCCGGTACGTAGTAGACGCCCAGGGGCGCGGTGAGAGCGGCCAGCGGGTCGGTTTCGGCTCGCAGATCGTCCACCGTGCCGTCGGCGAGGTCGCCGACGACCGCGATGAGGTCGGGACGGGTGCCGTTCACCGTGCGCACCACCCGTTCGCAGAACGCGCGGCCCAGCGCCGGACCCAGATGCAGATCGCTGACCAGGGCGATGCGCAGTCCGTGGGCCTGTGCGGGCAGCTTCGCCAGCGGTACGGTGACCCGCCGGACCACCGGCCCGTTCAGGACCCCGTAGGTACCGGTCCCCACGATCGCGCCGGCCGCGATCACGGTGGCCCCGGCGGCCAGCCGGGAGACGAGTAGCCGTCGCGACAGGGGGCGCGATACCGGTGGTGGCGGCGCCTCGCCGGATACCGCGGCGCCGGGATCCGTCCCGAGGGGGGCCGCCGGGCCGGGGCGGGCAGGCCGGGGGATGCTCGGACCGGGCGATTCTCCCACCGCGGCGCCGACCGGCTGCGGCGTCACACCCGCTTCGACGGCTCCGGGCGCCGCGGTGGAGGTTTCGCCCCCACCGGCCGGTGCGGCCGTGCCGGCGTCACGCCGGACCAGGCCCCGCAGCAGCAGTGGCCGGGCGACCTCCCCGGCCAGTACGCCGAGCAGCAGGTAGAGGAACACCGCCGCCCACAGGAATCCGGGCCAGGTCAGCCAGCGCCAGTCGGCCCGGTCCACCTCCACGAACATCACAGCGAAGGCGCCACACATCGCGATCGCGCCCGCCCCGAGGACGATACCGCCGGGTATCCGCCAGCGAGATCCGTCCCGCGTGGTGTCGCGAACGAGCCGCCGCCACAGGTACCAGTGCAGGCCGGCGATCAACCACGCCACGGCCAGTCCGGTGAGCACGGAAACTACTACCACGGAGGATGCCTCTCCCGACCGATTGATTGTGCGGCTGATGAATCTACCCCGCGCCGCCCGGCCCACCGTGGCCCCCGCACCCGTTATCCCGCCCAGCGGCGGCATACACCTCCGTGTGACCCGTCCGGCAACCATGGATAACTCCATGTCGCCGAGATCATCGGGTAGCTCAGCATCACACCGGCATTCGCGCCGCGGTGCGGATTCTGCCCGCGGCCGCCGTCACACCGACCCGGTGACCCCCAGCCCGACCGGACCGGACGGTGGGAGGTCCCCGTCCTGCCGTCCGGCGAGCAGCCATTTCAAGATCTTTCCCGTTTCCCCGCGCGGCAACGCCGACATGAACGTCACATCCCGGGGTACCGAGAACCGGCTCAGCCGATGCCGGATATAGGTGCGCACCATATCCGAATCCAGGCCCGCCCCTTCGTGTTTCACCACGAACGCGGCGAGTCGCTGGCCGAATTCGGGGTCCGGGACGCCCACCACGGCGACTTCGCTGACCTGGGGCAGATGCGCCAGGGCCTCCTCCACCGGCCGCGGGAAGACGTTCTCGCCGCCGGAGATGATCATCTCGTCGTCCCGGCCGGCGATGAACAACCGGCCGTTGACGTCGAAGTATCCGAGGTCGCCGGTGTCGAGCATGCCGTGCGCCTCGTCGGGGGGCGCGGAATTGACGTAGCCGTCGAACAGCATGTGGTTGCCGACGAAGATATGCCCGGTGGCGCCGATCGGCACCGGTTTGTGGTCGGGTCCGAGCACCGATACGCGGGTGCCCAGCGGCGGCCGCCCGGCGGTGGTGGGCGCGAAGCGCAGATCGGCGGGGGTGGCGATGGTCGCCCAGGAGACCTCGGTGGATCCGTAGACGTTGTAGAGGATATCGCCGTAGGTGTCCATGAACCGCAGCACCGTGGCTCCGGCCAGGGGCGCCCCGCAACTGATCACCTGGCGCAGGCTGGAGGTGTCGTAGCGGGCCCGTACCGCCGGGGGCAGATCGAGGATCCGATTCACCATGGTGGGTACCACGATCACCGTGGTCACCCGGTGTTCGGCGACCGCGCGCAGGCAGTCCTCGGCATCGAAACGTTCCGGCAGCACCACCGTGCACCGCAACGCGGTACTGAGCTGCAACCCGGCCAGCCCCCAGGTGTGGAACAGCGGTGCCGGGATGAGCATGGTCGATTCCATCTCCAGCGGGATCCGCGACAGCAGCGCGGCGATGGTGCCGAAACCCTTGGGATGCGGCCGGCGCGCGCCCTTGGGGATTCCGCTGGTACCCGAGGTGAGCACGATCAGCCGGCCGGGATGGGCGGGCTGACGGAACCCCGTCTCCCCCCTTTCGATCAGGTCCTCGAGGGTGTACCGACCGGGGAACGGCGGCCGCAGGTCGGTATTGAACCGGGGCAGGTCGTCGTGCAGATACCGGACCAGTTGTTCGAGGTCGCCGTCGACGAACAGGGCCGAGAGCCGGTGCCGCTGCACGATCTGTTCGATGGTGCGCGCGGACAGGCCGGCATTGAGCAGTGCGACGTCCACCCCGAGTTTGCCGGCGGCCACCATGGTTTCGACCATGCCGGCGTGATTACGGGACAGCAGTCCGATCGCGTCACCCGCGCCGAGTCCCAGGCCCGCCATCGCACCGGCCAGGGCGGTGCTGCGCCGGTCCATTTCGGCGAAGGTGCGGGCCCCCTGATCGTCGACCACGGCGGGCCGGGCCGGCGCGTAGGCGGCGCCGGCCGCATAACCACCCGCCAGGTTGAAACCCCATTTGTTCAGTGACAGCAGCTGTTTCATCACCGCATTGGGCCGGGTACGCACCACACCGCTGACGGTGACCTGGCGCAGCACCTCGAGCTGGCGGCGGACCAGCGAGCCTTCCCCGTGGACCACCGTGGACGTCCGCGCGCCGCGCACGATATCGGCGATCCGGCGCAGACCCTTGGCGGTCCAGTCCTGGATCGCCGAATTCGACAGCTCGGTGAGGTGCCGATGCACCCGCCCCGGCGCGAAGAAAGTGATCGATACGGTGCTGCGGTCGCCTTCTCCGTACATCCGCAACGCCGCGAAACTACCGATCTCCGGCGCGTGCAGTTCCAGGCTCTCGTACCAGCGGCCGGTGACCACACGCACCCGCAGCACCCGGATACCGGCCTCCGGCGTGCCGAGCCGGAATTCGAATACCGGCTCGGCCCCGGGCAGGTCCAGCCTGGAGCAGGCGCCGATACCGGTGAACACCCGCGGATAGGTCTGCGGGTCGAGGAGCAGCTCCCAGACAGCGGCACGCGCTGCGGGGATCTCCGCGACCATATCGATGACGTCGGTAACCAACTCCCGCAACTTCTCGTCGGCCCGCAACGAACAACTGGGCCGGCGGGGTAACCCATCTGTAATGTCTCTCACAATAGCTCGGCGCCGCATTTGTTACCAGCGAGTAGCAACGGTCTGTGACAGGTCACGAAGCCGTTTGCCCGGTGTTCACCACAGGTGCCGGACGCACCCGTTGGAGCTTGTCCACGCCCGCCGACCGTCCCGGTGTGAGAACTCCCAGCGACAGCTCACTCCGCCCGTACAGCTGTTGGGCGAGAACTACATTCGGCCACATACCACTCGTTTGCGATCCGGAGGACCACGATGCACCAGACCCGACGCCGGGTGGCCATCACCCAAATCGACGAGATCCTCGACTATTTCGGCAAATGCGCGTCCTGCGGATATCCGGCCCGCGCCGAATCCACCCGGCGCGTATTCGACAACGGCGAGATCGAGACCCTCGTCATTGCCAGTTGCTCGCTGCCCTGCGGCTGGTCCGATCGGGTGTCACCCACCCGGATGACCGGACCGGCCGCCTGACCCGCCAGGGTATGCCACCCGCGCCCGCCCCCGGACCGGTGCGGCACGATGAGGTCTATGGAACTGCGAATCTTCACCGAACCACAGCAGGGCGCCGACTACCCGACACTGCTCAGCGTGGCCCGCGCCGCCGAGGACCTCGGCTTCGGGGCATTCTTCCGTTCCGACCACTATCTGCACATGGGCTCGGTCGACGGCCTGCCCGGCCCCACCGATGCCTGGATCACGCTGGCCGGCCTGGCCCGGGAGACCAGCCGGATCCGCCTCGGCACACTGGTCACCGCCGCTACCTTCCGGCTGCCGGGTCCGCTGGCGATCCAGGTGGCCCAGGTCGATCAGATGTCGGGCGGCCGGGTGGAACTCGGACTCGGCACCGGCTGGTTCGCCGACGAGCACACCGCGTACGGGATACCTTTCCCGGATGACAAATTCGGCCGCTTCGAAGAACAGCTGGCCGTGATCACCGGGCTCTGGGAGACCCGGCTCGGTGACACCTTCGATTTCACCGGCAAGTACTACGAGCTCGTGAAGTCCCCCGCCCTGCCGAAGCCGGTGCAGCAGCCGGTACCGGTGATCGTCGGCGGCCAGGGACCGAAACGCACTCCGCGGCTCGCCGCGCGGTACGCGACCGAGTTCAATGCCCCGTTCGTCTCGGTGGACGACAGCGCCGCCCAGTTCGACCGGGTACGCGCCGCGGTCGCCGCGGGAGGCCGGGCGGCCGACAGCATGGTGTACTCCAATGCGCTGGTCGCCTGCGTGGGCTCCAGCGAGGCCGAGATCGCGCGCCGCGCCGATGCGATCGGCCGCGAGGTGGACGAACTCCGGGGCAACGGACTGGCCGGATCCCCCGCGGAAGTGGTCGACAAGATCGGGCGTTACCGCGAGATCGGCACCCAGCGGATCTACCTGCAGATCCTGGACCTCACCGATCTGGACCATCTCGCGCTCATCGCCGACGAGGTCGCCACACAGTTGTGACCCGAGGGGCGGACGGGGCCGCGGGCTCCGTCCGCCCGGACGCCGGATCACCGGTACGCGGCGGCCACCCCGTCGATCAGATGCTCGAGGGTCTCGTAGGCGGGGACATCCACGATATCGACCAGATCCGGGGACACCGGTACGTCGTGTTCGGCGACCACTTCGTCGAAGCGGGCGATATCCCCGGTCCGGAAACCGTGCTCGGCGGCCAGCGACTGCAACTCGGCGTCGGTGTGCAGCAGCGCACCGATCTCCTCGCCCTCCGGGGTGAGTGGAACGACGGTGTGCCGGGACAGCACAGTGGGCGACGGGTACAGCAACACCGAATCGGGCCGCAAGCGTCCCTCGACCGCGGCCGCCACATACTGCGCCTCGTAGATCCAGGTCATCGGGGTCGGCCCCATCCCCGCGGTGAGGTACTCCTCGAACGGCCCCGCGCTGGAGCCCTCGGTGTAGCCCTGTGCGAGGAACAGGCGCTGCAGGGTGGGCAGCACATGCTGTTCGGCGGTGGCGCCGCGCACCACCGCGTGATCGTTGACGACATAGCTGGCCACCGCCAGGTACATGGCCGCCGAATTCGAGGTCCGGGCGTCGGCGGTGCTGACCAGGATGTTCTTTCCCACCGGGTAGGCGGTGTTACCGACCAGTTCGGCCCACTGCACACCGCGCTGTACGAGCTCGATATAGGCGGAGAAATCCAGGCTCGGCGCCGGGCCGTCGAACTTCACCACTCCGGCCGCGTCCAGCAGCCGCACGATGGGGGTGAACGTGGCGATCGCCATCGGCGAATAGAACGGTACGAACTGGGTGCTCACCCCCACCTCGCGTTTGAGCCGTTCGGCCGCCGGCAGACTGGACGGGAACGCGAACGCCCGGCCGTCCAGATCCACCGAAGTGGAGATCTCCCGCGACCCCGCCGCCTCGACCCGCACGTCGTAGCCGTGCGCGGCGAACACCCCGGCGACCCGCTCGTCGGCGAAAAAAGAAGCCTTCTCCGAACCGACCACCCCGGTGACCTTCGTCAACGGCGTTCCCGCGACCGGCGCCGCCGGGGCGGGAGCCGAATCGGGTCGCGATACCGCCCATGCCGTGATGCCCACCGCCGCCACGCCCGCGGCGCCCGCGAGCGCGAACAGCCCGCGGCGGTCGGTCCGCAGCGGGCGTTCGGTATCGGCCGGTTCGACCGCGGCGGCCGGTGTGCCCTTGTGCACCGAGACGGGCGCGACGCCGGGGGTGGTGACCGCCGTGGCGGCGCCGGCCTCCTCGGCGGCTTCGAATTCCCGGCGCACCACCCGCTCCACCAGAATGGGAACGAAATCGCGCACCGTACTTCCGGCGAACCGGTCGTGCGCCGATCGGATCGCGGTATCCACCTCGTCGGGCGAGCGATCCTCGGAATAGGCGGCGGACAACCGGCCCGCGAGTTCACGTATCGCTTTCTGCTCACGAGCCACTTTGTCCTCGGAGGCCCTGCTCTTCGGGACGGTATCGAGTGCCACGTATATCTCCTCGGCGCCGGACATGGTATCGAAACGACCCGCGAGGCCGATCCACAGCCGACAACGCTACCGCCACAAAGTATTCGGATACTCCCACCAGTGAGCGTGAGCGCCGATTCTCCGACCAGAGTTCACCCGGCATTTCCCGGCCGCTGGGCGGCGGTTTCCTCGAGGACGGCCATGGCCGCATTGTGCCCGCCGATTCCGCTCACCCCGCCCCCACGCACCGCACCCGCTCCGCAGCGCAATACATTCGCGTGACCGGTCTCCACGCCCCAGCGTTGCGCGGGCGTGTCCCCGGGCCCGGCCCGGTAGGGGAACGACAGATCACCGTGGAAGATGTGCCCGCCGGGTAGTCGCAGCGCACGTTCCAGATCCACCGGTGTGGCGGCCTCCAGACATGGCGCACCGTGGGCATCGTGGGCCAGGCATTCCCGGACGGATTCGGCCAGTACGCTGTCGAGCGCGTCGAGGCTCGCGGTGACCGCGGCCTGCTTCGCGGCTTCCGGATCGGCTTCGAAAAGTCTTGCCGGAGTGTGCAACCCGAAAAGCGTAAGGGTGTGCCGCGTCGAACCGGCCGCGATACCGGGATCGGTCAGGGTGTGACAGTAGATCTCCGCGGGCGGGATCGCGGGCAGCCGGCCGGCCGCCGCCTCCCGGTATGCCCGCGCCAGCTGTGCATAGGTCTCGGCGATATGGAACGTCCCGGCGAACGCATCGTGCGCGGCCACCGCGGGGTCACGGAGTCGCGGCAGCCGATCCAGCACCATATTGATCTTCAGCTGGGCGCCTTCGGGTTTCCCGTCGACGGGTTCGCCCAGGAGCCGGGCCGCCTCGGCAGGCGAGGCGTTGACGAGCACATACCGCGCCGCCACGGTCCCGGCCGCCGCCCCGGCGAAATCCACCGCCGCGGTGCGCCCGTCGGTCGCCACTGCGGTCACCTCCGTACCGGTCACCAGTTCCGCCCCCGCGGCCCGGGCCGCGTCGGCCAGCGCGTCGGTCAGCGCACCCATACCGCCCACCGGCACCTCCCAGTCGCCGGTACCGCCACCGATCACGTGATAGAGGAAACAGCGGTTCTGGGCCAGCGACGGATCGTGCGCGTGGGTGAACGTACCGATGAGAGCATCGGTGAACACCACCCCGCGCACCACATCGTCGGCGAAATACTCTTCGATCGTCTCGCCGAGGGGTCGCTCGAACAGTTCCGCCCACACCCGGTCGCCCACCCGCCGACGCAGCCGGTCGGCGGTCGGCAGCGGTTCGGTGAGTGTCGGGAAAACCGCCCGTGCCACGTCCCCCGTCATCGCGTAGAACCGCTGCCATGCCGTGAACTCACGCTCCGATCCGGTGACCCGCACGAAACTGTCCCGGGTGGCCGCCGGTGACCGGTTGTCGACCAGCAGACCCGACGATCCGGCCGGCGTATAGGAGGAGATCCGCCGCTTGCGCGTCCGGAACCGCAGGCCCAGATCGCCGACGATCCGGTCCGGCAGCAAACCGACCAGGTACGAGTACCGGGACAACCGGACATCGACTCCGTCGAACACCCGTGCCGAGATGGCCGCGCCGCCGGTCGCCGCCGCCTGTTCCAGCACCAGCACCGACTGTCCGGCGCGGGCCAGATACGCCGCCGCGACGAGGCCGTTGTGCCCGCCGCCCACGATCACTACGTCGTACCGGGACCGCATCACCATAGGACGTCGATACCACACCGGCGCCGCGGCGGCGGTGAGGCTAACCGAGCAGACCGCCCAGCAGGCCGCCGCTCTGCCCGGCCTCCTGCCCGCCGCCGGTCCCGCCGAGCATACCGCCGGGCGGCAGCTCCGAGGGCTGCACGATCACGAAACCCCGGCCGGAGAACGACAGGGTGATGCCCTCCCCGGTGCTGCGGCCGATCAGCCGGCCCAGCCCGAAGGAGTCATTGCGTTTCACGCTCGTCTGCAGGCTCGACGACCAGGCGATGGCCGCCTGCGGATCGGCATAGGTGGGCTGATCGACATTCAGTACGACCGGGCCGCCGTGGCTGGTGATGGCGATCCGGCCACGGCCGGTGAACACACAGTTGAAGAGGCCGGCGTTACTGGCGAACCCGGCCGCGCCCTGCACCATCCGGATGTCGTAACCCAGGGTGGGATCGAAGGCGAGCACATTGGACCCGTTGATGGTGAGCCCGTCGGTGCCGTCCAGATCGATGATGTGCACATCGGCCGCCCCGTTGGCGACGAACAGATCACCGCGCCCGGACACCTTCATCAACGGCACGCCCTCGCCGGTGAGCCGCTGCTGGATCGCCCGGCCGATCCCGCCGGAACCGAGCGCCTGGAAACGCAGCTCACCCTGGTAGGCGACCATGGATCCGGAACGGACCAGCGTTTCGCCGTTCACGCCGACCTTGATCATCTTGCTGCCCTGCTTCTGGATGCCCATTCCGGACACTTCGGCATGACGCGGGTCGAACAGCTCGCTGTGCATCGGCTGAGCTCCTTGCTGGGAAGAATATGCGGGGGGCTGGTGCGCGGGGGCGGGCGGCGCCGGATGGGCCGGCCCGGGTGGATACGGCTGCTGCGGCGGATACCCGGGCGCCTGCGGATACCCGGGCGCCTGCGGATACCCGGCAACCGGCGGCGCGGCGGGGTACCCGGGCGGCGGCACCGGTGGCGGGCCGGGGTGCTGCGGGTACTGCGGCGGCTGATACGGGGGTGCCTGATGCTGCGGCGCCTGATATTGCGGAGACGGATACGGTTGCGCCGCAGCGGGATCGGCGATCGTGGTGGGATCGGTACGGGATGTGGACGGTACGGGAGGGGCCGGTGGAACCGGCTCGTCGTCGACGTTCACCCCGAAATCGGTGGCGATACCCGCCAGGCCGTTGTCGTATCCCTGTCCGACCGCGCGCACCTTCCACGCACCCGCCCGGCGATAGATCTCCACGCAGACCACCGCCGTCTCGGTGCTCAGCTTCGACACCGCGAAGGTGAGCGTGCCCTGCTGCCCGGTCACCGTCGCGGTGAGCGACCCCACCGAACCGAACGTGGGCGGCCCGCTGCCGTCCAGGCTCGCGGTGACCACGACCCGCTCGACATCGCCGGGCAGGCCGGGGGTCTGCACGTCGACGACATCGCCGGCGCCCCGCCCGTGCCGGTAGGTCACCCCCGGCCCGGCCGGCTGGTTGAAGAAAACGAAATCGCCGTCGGACCTGACCTTTCCATTCGCGGCGAGCAGTAGCGCCGAAACGTCCACCGGCGCGGAACAGGTCACCGTAACCGTCAGCCGGTCACCCGGCGCGGGCCGGTTCTCCCCCGGAGCGAGCGCGGTCACCTCGTATCACCCCGACCCGATACGTACCGGACCGGGTACTCCCCGGGCCCCCGGCCCCCGGCCGCCCACCCGTATGACTTCTGATCCACACCGACGAGTCTGACCGATAGCGCCCGCGCCGCGCCACCGCAGTATTCGACACGCCGCCCGCAGGCACACCACCTGCGACGAAACGCCACCGCGCCCGACGACGATGTCTCCGGTGAACCGCCGGCGAACCTGAGAATCTTCACAGCCGCAGCACAGCCAACGGCCAGGCCACGGCGGCATCCTGGAATTGGACGAGCGGCACTCGGCATCAGGGAGGAACCCATGGTGGACTTCGAGATCACCGGCACCACCGTCACTGTTCACGTCCGCGGCGCACACCGAGTGCTGTCGCTGTGTGACCACATCACCTTCGACCTCACCAATATCGTGGCCGTCGAACCGGCCGAAATCGACCGCCGGCCCCCCTGGGTTCGCGCCCCCGGCGTGTTCTTCCCCGGCGCGATCGCCGCGGGCACCTTCCGCGGCAAGGGCCGGAAAGAATACTGGGATACCTTCTTCGGCGGCAACGCCGTCCGCATCGATTTGCGGGGCCACGATTACACCCGTCTGGTCGTCGATGTCGACGATGTCGGCACCGCGATAGGTTCCCTCCGCCACGCCGCCGCAGCCTGAGGGCGGCGCACCGATCCGCCGATCGACCTCCTCGCCGCGAGGCCGATCGGCGGATCTGTGTTTATTCGCGGCGCCTCCGGCGCCGCGGGTCGGGGCCCGGTGACCCCCGGTCGTGACTCCGCCCCGCAGTCGCTGCG
>NZ_JBKOOL010000104.1:0-19751 GCF_046764065.1 Nocardia sp. NPDC002869 | reverse complement strand
CGGGCAGCTGCCCGCGTACGGCCGCCCGGACCGCGGCGGGATCCACCGTGCGGTCGGCGACGAGATAGGCCGCCAGCCGCTGCCGGGCGTGCGCGTCGGTGTGCACCACCGTCAGTGCCGACCGCACCCCGGGATAGCCGCGCAGTACGTGGTCGATCTCCGACAGTTCGATCCGGAAGCCGCGCAGTTTCACCTGATCATCGGCGCGGCCGAGGAACCGCAGCCGGCCGGTCCGGTCGGCCACCACCAGATCGCCGGTGCGGTACATCCGTTCGCCGCGCCGGCCGTAGGGGCTCGCCACGAAGCGGGCGGCGGTCAGGCCGTGCCGGCCCAGATAGCCGCGGGCCACGCCGGGGCCCGAGACATACAGCTCGCCCGGAGTACCGGGCGGTACCGGACGCAACCGGGAGTCCAGCAGGAACAACCGCATACCGCGCACCGGATGGCCCAGCGGCACCGGGCGGCCGGGCCGCATCGGGCCGGACATGGTGGCGGCCACCGTCGCCTCCGACGGGCCGTACATATTGTGCATGCGGTACCGGTCGGCCCAGGCCGCCACCAGTTCGGGACTGCACGCCTCACCGCCGACCATGACACTGCGCAACTGCTCCAACCCGGACGGGTCGACGGTGCCCAGGGCGGCGGGCGTGACGAATGCGTGTGTCACGGCTTCGGCCCGCAGCAGCCCGGCGAGTTCGGCACCGCCGTAGACATCCGGCGGCGCGATCACCACGGTGGCCCCGCAGACGAACCCGAGCAGCAGTTCGAGCACCGAGGCATCGAAACTCGGCGAGGAGAAGTGCAAGGTGCGCGCGGCCGGTGTGACGCCGAACAGATAGCACTGTTCGGCGGCGAAGGAGGCCAGTCCGGCGTGGGTGACGACAACGGCCTTCGGCGTGCCGGTGGAACCGGAGGTGTAGATCAGGTAGGCCGGATGCGCGGTGCGCAACGGCGCGATCCGGTCGGCATCGGTGATCGGCGCCGCGGAGACGGAGGCACAGTCGATCTCGACCTCCGGCGAGCCGAGGATCAGCCACGATTCCACGGCACCGGGCGCCTCCGCCAGCGCCGCGACCTGTTCCCGGCCGGTGACCCCGAGCCGGGCTCCGGAATCGGTGAGCATATGGGCGATCCGATCCGCGGGATAGCCCGGATCGACCGGGACATAGGCGGCGCCGGTCTTGGCGACCGCCCAGACCGCGGTGATCGCGTCCAGACCGCGCGGCAGCGCCAGCGCGACCACGGTTTCGGGCCCCGCCCCCTGCTCGATCAGCAGCCGGGCCAGCCGGTTCGCGCGTTCGTCCAGTTCCCGGTAGGTGGTGTCCCGTCCGCGGTAACGGACGGCGACCCCGTCGGGGTCCTTGACCGCCGACCGGCCGAACAGGTCGGCCAGCAGCACCGGCGGTTCGGCGGGTCCACCCGCCAGCGGAACGAGGTTGCCGCGCTCACGCCGCTCCAGCACCTCGATATCGCCGACCGGCCGCCGGGGGTTGCCGACCGCCGCGTCCAGCACGGCGACGAACCTGCGCGCGATCGCGGCGACGGTCCGCTCGTCGAACAGATCTGTCGCGTAACCGATCTCGGCGTGCAGTTCACCGCCGGCGTTGTCATCGTGGATCTCGAGCTGGAGGTCGAATTTCGCGACGGCCCCGTCCAGCGGCAGGATCTCGGTGCGCACCCCCGGCAGCACCAACTCGAGTTCCCCGGCGTTGTCGTAGGACAGCATCACCTGGAACAGCGGGTGCCGCGCCCCGGAGCGCTCCGGGTTCACCACCTCGACCAGCCGCTCGAACGGAACATCGGCATTGGCGAAGGCGTTCAGATCGGTTTCCCGGACGATATCGAGCATCCGGCCGAAATCGGCGCCGGGATCGACCTCCGTGCGCAGCACCAGGGTGTTGACGAACATCCCCACCAGTTCGTCCAGCGCCGGATCGGTGCGGCCCGCGATGGGGGTGCCGATCACGATATCGGTGCTCCCGCAGATACGGGCCAGCAGTGTGGCCAGCGCGGCGTGCACCACCATGAACATGCTCGCCCCGCGCGCGACCGCCAGTTCCGCGGCCGCGCGGCGGGTTCCGGCCGGGATGGTGAACGAGACCCGCCCGCCTCCGGTGGAGCGGCGGGCGGGACGCGGACGGTCCAGCGGAAGGTCGAGCTGATCGGGCAGCCCGGCCAGCTCGGCCCGCCAGTGGGTGATCTGCCGGCTCAGCGCACTGCCCGGATCGGATTCCTCGCCGAGCAGTTCCCGCTGCCACAGCGCGAAATCCGCGTACTGCACCGGTAGCGGAGTCCACTGCGGCGCCCGGCCGGCGACCCGTGCCTCGACCGCGGTGGTCAGATCCCGGGCCAGCGGCGCGACCGACCAGCCGTCTCCGCAGATGTGATGCAGCACCAGCACGAGTACATGGCTGTCGTCGTCGAGGGCGTACAGGGCGACCCGGACCGGGAACTCGGTGCGCAGATCGAACGGCCGGGACACGAACTCCGCGGCCAGACCAGTGATCCGGGCGCTGTCGGCGTCGATCACCTCGAGCGAGAGCCCGGCGGCGGCGGCCGGATGGATCCGCTGGTAGGGGCCCTCGCCGGATTCGGGGAAGGTGGTCCGCAGGCTTTCGTGCCGCTCCAGCACGTCCAGCAGCGCGGCCTGCAACGCCTCGATATCCAGGATGCCGTCCAGCCGGACCGCGAGCGGCATGTTGTAGGCGGCGGCATGCTCGGCGAAGCGGTTCAGGATCCAGAGCCGCTGCTGGGCCGGTGAGAGCGGGATCCGCTCGGGCCGGACCATCGGAACCAGTTGCGGTGAGGCGAGGTCCGGTTCGTGGACGGTAAACCGGTCGGTCAGTTCGACGATGGTGCCGGCCTCGAACAGATCACGGATGGTCAGCGCGGTACCGAGCGCGGTGTTGATCCGCGCGACCGCGCGGGCGGCCACCAGCGAGTTGCCGCCGAGTTCGAAGAATCCGTCCTCGATGCCGATCTCGGGCACGCCCAGCAGTTCGGCGAATATCGTGGCCAGGACTTCTTCCACCTCGTTGCGCGGCGCGGTCCGGGCCCGCTGTTCGGTGGGGCCCGGGGCCGGCAGCGCCGCCCGGTCGATCTTGCCGTTGCTGTTCAGCGGCAGCTCGTCGAGCACGGTGACCGTGGCGGGCACCATGTACGCCGGCAGCGCGCGGGCCAACTCCGCGCGAACCGCGTCCGGTTCGAGGGTCGCCCCGCCGCGCGCCACCACGTAGGCCGCGAGCCGATCGCCGGCGGGGGTGCGGTGGGCGACGCAGACCGCGCGGGCGATCCGCTCGTCGGCCAGCAGCGCGGATTCGATCTCACCGAGTTCGATGCGCAACCCGCGGATCTTGACCTGGAAATCGGTGCGGCCCAGATATTCCAGTACCCCGCGGCGGCTTCCGGCGGACCCGAGTTGCCAGCGGGCCAGATCGCCGGTCCGGTACATCCGCGTGCCCGGGCTGAACGGATCGGCCACGAACCGCTCGGCGGTCAGCGGCGCCTGGCCGAGGTAGCCGCGCGCCAGCTGCACACCGGCCAGGTACAGCTCCCCCACCGCGCCCGGCGGGACCGGGCGCAGCGCCGCATCGAGTACATAGGTGCGGGTGTTCCACACCGGCGAACCGATCGGGACGGATTCGGGGTCCGGCGGGCAGTGCCAGTAGGTCACGTCGACCGCGGCCTCGGTGGGCCCGTACAGGTTGTGCAGGTCCGGACCCGGCAACGCGGCGTGGAAATCGCGCACGGTGGCCGGCGGCAGCGCTTCACCGCTGCAGAACACCCGGCGCAGCGACGCGCAGTCGCCGACCTCGGTATCGGTGACGAAGACCGAGAGCATCGAAGGGACGAAATGCGCTGTGGTGATGCCCTTCTCGCGGATTACTCCGGCCAGATAGGCCGGATCGCGGTGTCCTTCCGGACGCGCCACCACCAGCCGGGCGCCGGTCTGCAGCGGCCAGAAGAACTCCCAGACCGAGACATCGAAGGTCGCCGGAGTCTTCTGCAGCACGGCATCGGTGTGGTCGAGTGGGTATTGGTGCTGCATCCAGCGGAGCCGGTTCACGATCGCCGCGTGGGTGATGCCGACTCCCTTCGGGGCGCCGGTGGAACCGGAGGTGTACAGCAGATAGGCCAGATGGTCACCGCGCAGCGGTGAGATCCGGTCGGCATCGGTGACGGGCGCGGGATCGAAACCGGAGAGGTCGGCGGTGTCGACCGCGAGCAGTTCGGCATTGCCCGGCAGTTCGAGGCCGTCGCGGATGGCGACCAGCAGCGCGACCGGACGGGCCCGGTCCACGATCCCCGCCAGCCGCGCGACCGGATGCTCCGGATCCAGCGGAAGATAGGCGGCGCCGGTCTTGATCACGGCGTACATCGCGACCACCAGTTCGATACTGCGCCGCAGGCACAGCCCGACCACCTGTTCCGGTCCGGCGCCTGCCGCGATCAGCTTCCGGGCCAGCCGGTTCGCCCGGGCGTCGAGTTCGCGGTAGGTCAGCGCCGCACCCTCGAACTCCACTGCCACGGAGTCCGGGCAGTGCCGCACCCGGTCGGCGAAAATCCCCGCGAGCGTGCCGGTGTGGACCTCGGCCGCCGTATCGTTCCAGGTGTGCAGCACCTGGCGCTGTTCGGCGTCGGTGAGCACGGGTAGCTCCCGGACGGGGGTGTCGGCTCCGGTGGTGAGGAAACGGTCGAGGAAACCCAGGAACCGGCGGTGGTGGGCGGCGACCTCGTCGTCGCTGTAGAGCAGCGGGTTGGCCTCGAAATCGAGATGGACCCGGCCGCCGTCACCGTTGTACAGGTTGACCGAGAGGTCCTCGACCGGCCCGGTGGCCAGCACATGGACGGAGACCTCGCATTCGGCGAAGCGCAGCGGCTTGCTGAACAGCATGATGTTGATCATCGGGCCGAAGAAACCGCGGGTGTCCCGGTCGTATCCGCAGTCGCGGCGGATATCGTCGTGCCGGTAGCGCTGGTGCCGGAGGGCGCCGGTGATCTGGCGTTCCACCACCCGTACGACATCTTCGACGGTGGTCCCGGGCTCGAAGCGGATCCGCAGCGGCACCACATTCGACACCACTCCGGCGGAGCGGCGCAGCGATACGGTGGTGCGCGCGGATACCGGCAGGCTCAATACCACGTCGTTCTCCCCGGTCATGGACCGGACGTAGCAGGCCATGGCCGCGGCGTACAGGATCGGATCGGTCGCGTTGCGTTGCGTCGCCGCCGCCGCGACGGACGCCTCGGTGGCCTCGCTCAGGACCGCGGTGGCGAGCCGGCGGCCCGCGTCCGCGGTGGCCGGCGGATTGGCCACGGTGGACAGACTGACGACCTCCCCTGCGCCGTCGAGAATTTCGCTCCAGTAGGCGCGATCGTTGGTGAACCGCTGCGTATTCCGGTACTCACGCTCCCCCGCGTACAGCTCGGCCAGCGGGGTGGCGCGCGACACCGTGGGCTCCCGGGACTCGTAGTAGGCCGTGTAGATCTCCGCGGTGCGGACCAGCGCGTTCATCGCCGCATAACCGTCGATGACGATGTGATGGGCTCGGGAGTACCAGATGTAGTCGCGATCTCCGGTGCGCAGTACGGCATTGAAGACAAGGGAGTCGTGGTCGAAGTCGACCGGAGTGCGCGCGTCGTTCTTCATCCAGGTCAGGGCCGCGGCGTCCGGGTCCGGCTCGGACCGCAGATCCAGTCGCGCCCAGCCCGGTCGCGCCGCCGGATCGACCACCTGGTGAGGGACTCCGTCGACCTGGACGATGCGCTGGAGACCGACCTCGGTCTCCACACCGAAACGCTCGATCGCATACAGCAGCAGACCCGGATCGAGATCACCGTGGAACTTCACGTACTCGACGACGACGAGCGGGATCTCGGGCTGAATCCGCTGGGCATACCACAGCGCTGTCTGCGCGGGTGTGAGCGGAAACGGTTCGGCCGAAACTTCCGCCGACGAACTGCTATCGACCCCGGTGGCCGACGATCTCATCAATCACTCCGTTCTACAGCTCGACACTCCCCGAACAGCCCGCAACCGGCCTGTACCGGCCGTGGGGTGTGATTCACGACTGGTTATTCGGAGCATCACGGTGAATGGATTGCATTCGAAACCGAATGGTTACCTGGAGCCGGAACAGCTATCGGACCGCGGTGTCCGATTTCCGGCACGCTGATGACGCAGAGACGCGGAAGATCGCTTCACTTCTCGCCCGGCGAGGCCGGGCGCTGCCTAGATACTACGCACAAAGAGCCAGCATTTTTACCCCTCGAAACCGAAAAATAAACAAGGTGCAAACCGGAAGAACCGCCGACAGCCCAAGCGTTATCGCAGACTCGCCGGTGGCGACGAGATCCGGGCCGGCGGTCAGCCGGACACGGGCGCCGTGGGGGTCTCGGCCGGTCGGCGAGCGGTTCGCCGCCGCACGATCGAGAGCACCACACCGGCCGCCGTCACGAACACGGCACCCAGCTCAGGCCAGGGCCCCAGCACCGTCGCCGGGGTGTGCGAATCACGCAGCGGCACCTCGGCAACCAGCGCCTCGGGGGTGAACAGCGCGCTCTCCTCCCGCACCGTACCGTCCGCGGCGATGATCGCGCTGACCCCCGAGGTGGCGGCCACGACCAGCGAGCGCCCGTGTTCGACAGCCCGCACCCTGGACATCGCCAGTTGCTGGTAAGTCATTTCACTGTCGCCGAAAGTCGCATTGTTCGTAGGGACCGCGAGCAATTGCGCTCCGGAGTGCAACGAATCCCGGAAAGCCCGGTCGAAAGCGACCTCGTAACAGGTTGCCACCCCGATTTCCGTACCTGCGGCCCGAATTGTTCCGTCTCCGTGACCCGGGACGAAGTATCCTGCCCTGTCCGCATAGTCCGAAAAGAGCCGGAAGAATCCGCGCATCGGCAGGTATTCGCCGAAAGGCTGTACTATTTTTTTGTCGTGACGATCCCCCGGGCCGCTTTCCGCGGTCCACACCATCACCGAATTCGTCGTGGTGCCGTCCCCGTTGACCAGCACAGCTCCCACCAGAATCGGTGCCGAGATCCGCCGGGCCGCCGCCGAGATGAGGGCGGACGCGTCGGAATTACGCAACGGGTCGATATCGGAGGAGTTCTCGGGCCACACGACCACATCCGGCGCCGGAAACAGACCGCTCGCCACCTCATCGGCCAGTTGTTCGGTCCGGCGGACATGATTGTCGAGCACGGCCCGGCGCTGCGCATTGAAATCGAGGCCGAGACGGGGCACGCTGCCCTGGATGGCGGCCACGGTGATCGTCCGGTCCCCCTCGAGTGGACCGGGCAGTGTCGCCCCGAGCCCGAGCCCGGCGGCGGCGAGCAGCACACAGGTCGCCGCCGCGGCCGCCGCCGCCACCCGGCCACCGGGCCCCGCGGCACCGTCGCTCGCCGAATCCGCCCGACTGCCGGCGTCCCTCTCCTCTGCACTGTCCGCAGCGGCGCTCCCGGCAGCACGGCCTGCTGCTCCTCCGGGCCCAGCGCTCACCGCAGCCAGGCGCGAACCCGCCCGGCGGAGCAGCCCGAGGACCACGGCGGCCCCGCAGGTACCGCTCAGCGCGACGACGAAGCCCACCAGCGGCGCACCACCGTAGGCGGCCAGCGGCAGGAACCATCCGTCGGCCTGGCCGAAGGCCACTCGACCCCAGGGGAATCCACCGAACGGAAAACTCGACCGGCCCCATTCGGCCGCCGTCCAGGCCAGGGCGAGCCACAGCGGCCATCCCGGCAGCCGGCCGAGTATCCGGCCGAGCACCCCGAACACGCCCAGATACACCGCGCACGCGGTGGACAGCGCGAGCCACGGCAGCGGGCCCACATAGATCCCGGTCCACGGCAGGAGTGGAAGAAAAAAACCGAGACCGGCGAGGAAGCCGTAGCCGAAACCGGCCGGCAGGCGGGGCCCGCTGCGCACGACCAGGGTCAACAGCGCGATCCCGGCGGGCGCGAGGAACCACCACGGCCGCGGCGGGAAGCTGCCGAACAGCAGGACACCGGCGAACACCGCGGCCACCGACCGCACCACCACCGGGTAGCGGGCGAGCCCGCCGGTCCACCGGATCGCCGGCCCGTCACCCTGGTTCACTGCTGCATCCTGTTCCGCTCGAGCCGAGATCACGCCTGGTAGATGGAGACACCGTCGCGCACGGTGCGTAGGCAGCGTGGCAGGTCGGCGTCCGGGGTCAGCGACGGCAGTCCGGGAACCCGGGAACGGGGGTCGGTGGACCAGCGTTGGACCGTATCGGTGGGCGCGGCGACCACCAGCTCACCGGCCTCCCATACCGCGTACGACGCGGGCGCCCCGGGCACCAGGGTTCCGGCGACGCCGTCGCGCACGCCGCCGGCCCGCCACGCGCCGCGGGTGGCGGCGGCGAAGGCGGCCCGCGGGGAGAGACCGTGCCCGGGGGTGCGGTGGTGCACGGCCGCGCGGACCGCCATCCACGGGTCGAGCGCGGTCACCGGCGCGTCCGAGCCGATGGCCAGCGAGACACCGGCCGCGGCCATGGCGGCGAACGGGTTCAGGGCCGCGGCGCGGGTGGCGCCGAGTCGTTCGGCGTACATTCCGTCGGGTCCACCCCAGGCCAGGTCGAACCCGGGTTGCACGCTGGCGATCACACCCCAGGCGGCGAAGGCCTCGATCTGTGCTGCGTCGAGCAGTTCCGCGTGCTCCACCCGGTGGCCGCGCGCGGCCACGGCCGGACCACCGAGTTCGGCGACCACCTGTCCGAACCCGGCCACCACCGCGTCGAGCGCCCCGTCGCCGATCGCGTGGAAACCCGCTTGGACGCCCGCCTCGGTACAGGCCCGCACGTGGGCGGCGATATCCCCGGCGTCCAGGTAGGAGACCCCGGTCCCGGGGTCGTCGGCGTACGGGTCGCGCAGCCGGGCGGTATGCGAACCGATGGACCCGTCCACGAACAGGTCACCGGCGAGCCCGTGCGCCCCGAGGTCGGACAGCAGAGTGCGCGCCTCGTCCGCGGTGCGCACCGCCTGACCCCAGTAGGCCCGCACCTGCACACCGTGCTCGAAGGCGAGCAGTTCGCGCAGATCGGTTTCTCCTTCTATATCGGGGCCCGCGCATTCGTGCACGACCGCCACCCCGTGTGCGGCCGCGGCGTCCAGCGCGGTCCGCCGGGCCGCGTCCCGCTGTTCCCGGGTGAGCCGGGCCCGGGCCGCGGCGCGTACGAGATGGTGTGCCGCCGCCCGTACCGGCTCCCCCGGGGCGAACCCGGACGCGGAACTCAGTCCCGGCACCTCGTCCAGCAGCGCTGAGGAGGCCACCGCGGAATGCGCGTCCACCCGCGCCAGATACACCGCTTGCCCGGGCCGGGCGGCGGCGTCCACTTCGGCGACCGTCGGTGGCCGGCCCTCCGGCCAGCGGGTCTCGTCCCAGCCGTCGGCGAGAATCGCGCCGCCGGGGTGGCGAGCGGCGTATTCGGCGACCAGTTCCAGGCAGTGGGTGAGCGAACGTGCCGCGGAGAGATCGAGGCCCGCGAGTTGCAGGCCGAGCGCGGTGGTGTGCAGGTGCGGTTCCACAAATGCGGGGGTCACGAAGGCGCCGTCGAGCTCGACGACCTCGGCGTCCGGATGCAGGGCCCGCCCCACATGGTCGGCGCCGAGCCATACGACGACGCCGTCGGTCACCGCCAGGGCGGTGGCATCGGGCGCACTCGAACTGTAGATCCGGCCTCCGACCAGCAGCTGCGTACTCACGGGTGTCCAGTCTGCCGCACCGCCGCCCGGGTCGCGCGGGCCGGTCCGGACCGAGCGGGTGGGCAGGCCCGCGGCGGCGCCGGATCACCCGGATCGCCGACACGGCTCTCGGCGATCCCGATCGGCCGGTCGATCGGTATCTGCCCGGCCCGCCGCGATTTACGCTGACTCCATGACCAACACGCTCGGTGCGGTCGGTACCGCCGACTACGTTCTGCTCACCACCTTCCGCAAGGACGGCACCCCGGTGCCGACACCCCTGTGGGCGGTGGCCGAGGAAGACAAGCTCTACGTCTGGACCGTCACCGACAGCTGGAAGGTGAAAAGGCTGCGGCGCAACCCGGAGGTGACGCTGCAGCCCTGTGATTACAAGGGCACCCCGCGCGGTGAGGTCGTCCACGGCACCGGCCGGGTCCTCGATGCCGATGGCAGCGCGCGGGTCCGCCGCCTGATCCGCCGGAAGTACCGGCTCACCGGACCCCTGGTGGTGTTCGGCAGTGTTCTGCGCCGCGGGAAGTCGGGCACCGTCGGCATCGAACTCACTCCACGGACCGAGCAGGCCACCCCGGAATAACGCGCCATCCGGATCCGGGCGCGGCGAGATCTCCGCCCGGGCACGAGATGTCGTGCCGCGGCGTGGCGGTCAATCGGCTTGTGGCCGCAGCCATTCCTCGAGGTCGTCTGCCGCGCCGAGCTCGGCGGCGAGTTCCGTCCGTTCGGCCTCGGTCAGTCCGAGCGCCACCAGGTCGGCGCGGCGCTGGGCGGCCTTGTCCGGGTTCCCGCGCGCGATCGCGAGCTCGGCCAGCGCCGCCAGGGCGCGCGCCCGGTCCAGCACACCGGCCGCCGCGCCGTGGCGGCGCAGCCCGGACTCGAGCGCTCGTTCGGCGGCCTTGTCGTCGTTCTTGGAATCGCGCAGGATCCGCGCATTGTCGAGCACTCGGGCAAGACCGGTCAGTTTCACCGATCCGCCGTACTCGAGTTCCGCCGGCTCCGTCCGGGCGATATAGATCACTCGGTTGCCGTCCGGGTCGATAAGGCTGAACCGGGTCCGGCCGGCGCGGAAACGAGTGATCCGCCCGGGCCCCTGTGTGGGCATCCGCCCGAACCGTTCCCGTAGCGCAGCGCTGAAGTGGCGATGCCGCTCCGCGACGTCGTCGACCATGACCAGGCAACCCGCCTCCTCCTCGGCCGCGTGTCCCGCGGGAGCGGAGGTGAAGTGGAGGTCGCAGTCGTGCGCCGAGATCGCGCCGTAGACATACGGCCTCGTCTGTTCGTAGGTGACCGTGTAACCGAGCGCCCGGTAGAAGTCGAGCGTGCGGGCCAGATCGTGGGTGGGCAGCACCGGTACCGCGGTATCTCCCATGGAATCCTCCCAATAGTCAATTTTGACTACCTGAGGCTAGGTCGTTCGACGATCACAAGTCAAATTTGAGTACCGTACTGTTCCGGTGACGGAAGGAGCGAAGATGGCGGCGGTACGGTTGCTGATTCTCGGGGTGACACGGCGACATCAGCCGACCCACGGTTACGCGGTGCGCCGCGAACTGCTGTCCTGGCGCGCCGATACCTGGACCAATGTGCAGCCCGGCTCCATCTATCACGCCGTGAAACAGCTCACCCAGGAGGGAAAGCTGCGCACCCTGGGCACCGAGAACGGCGGCCGGGGGCCCGGACGGACCCTGTTCGAACTCACCCCCGCCGGCGAAGCGGAATTCCTGGAGCGGATGGACGAGGCGCTGACCAGCGCGGACATGGAAGAACTCGGCGCCGGGATCGCGTTCATGGATGCCCTGCCGCGCGCCCACGTCATCGCGAAACTACGCGAACAACGCGAGGGCAGCCGCGCGATCCGCGACGACCTGCGGGCTATGGTCGGCGACTATCCGGGCCGCCACGAGCCCCCGCACGCCACCGATCTACTCGAACTGTGGAGCGGGGTCTTCGACAATCTCACCGGCTGGACCGCCGGTGTGCTGGACCGGCTGGAACGAGGCGAGTACCGGATGGCCGACGATGCCTAGATCCGGTGCTGTTCCGCCGGCGGAAGCCGCTTTTCCAGGATGGTGCTCGATGGCGGCCGCTCGTCGGTGTACCACTCGCTCACCACGACACCGTCCACCACATCGGCATCGATCACCGTGGGCCGGTACGGCGCGGCCCCGGCGATCTTCGCGACCCGGCGGGCTGCCAGCGCGGCGAGCACCGGGCGGAACAGCGCGCGGGTCGGCGGGATGAGCATCAGCAATCCCACCACCGAGGTGACCAGGCCCGGAGCGAACATCAGCAGGCTGCCCGCGCCCACCAGCGCACCGTCGGCGACCGCGGCACCCGGGGTGATCTCACCGCGGGAGGCGCGGCGGAACTGTTCCCCCACCCGGCGCCACTGCGAACCGAGCAGCAGCATGCCCGCGGCGGAGCTGGCGATGAGCAACAGGATGGCGGGAACGGCGCCGAGCCAGGCGACGGCGGCGGCGAAAACAGCGATCTCGGCGACGAGGTAGACGAGGAAACCGAGGACGGGCATGGGCGAACCTTTCGGTCGGACTACCCGGACAACGAACGAGATGTCCGATTTGCTCCCGATCCAGATGCTCAGCCGCCCGGACGCACCACGCCGGTTTCATAGGCCAGCACCACCGCCTGCACGCGGTCACGCAGGCCCAGTTTGGTCAAGACCCGGCCGACGTGGGTCTTCACCGTGGCCTCGGACAGGAACAGCTGGCCCGCGATCTCGGCATTGGACCGCCCGGCGGCGATCTGTTCGAGTACTTCGCGTTCGCGGGCGGTCAGTACCTCGAGGATTCCGGGATCGCGCGAGGGCGTGGGTTCTTCGGCGATCAGCCGGTCGAGGAGACGTTTGGTGACCTTCGGCGACACCACCGCGTCCCCGGCCGCGACGCTGCGGATGGCCGAGATCAGGTCTTCGGGCGGGGTGTCCTTGAGCAGGAACCCGCTCGCGCCGGCGCGCAGCGCGCCCAGGGCGTGTTCGTCGAGGTCGAAGGTCGTCATCACCAGGACCCGGGCGCCGTGGTCGGCCGCGAGGATGCGGCCGGTGGCGGTGACGCCGTCCACGACCGGCATCCGGACATCCATGAGCACCACGTCGGGGGTCAGCTCGGCGGCCCGGGCGACCGCGGTGGCGCCGTTGTCGGCTTCGCCGACCACCTCGATATCGGGGTGCGCGCCTAGCACCATCTCGAGTCCTACGCGCATGAGTTCCTGGTCGTCCACAACGAGCACGGTGATCGGCACGGATTCCAATGTAGTGGCGGCCGCCGCCTATTCCCGATCCGGTGCGGACAGCGGAATCCGCGCGTACACCCGCCAGGCGCCGTCGGTCCGGCGCCCGGCCTCGAGACTGCCGCCGAGCACCGCCATCCGTTCACGCATCCCGGCCAGGCCCAGGCCGCTGCCCTGGATCCGGTCCTCGGGCCGCACCGGGACCCCGCCGGAGTCGACGACCTCCACCTCGATGTGGTCGGCGTGCCGCCGCACCCGCACCCATGCCTTCGGGTGGGCGCCGGCGTGGCGGAGGGTGTTGGTCAGCGCTTCCTGCACGATGCGGTGCGTGCCCAGACTGATCTCGGGTGCGACGCCGTCCAGTTCACCGGCCAGTTCCAGTTCGACCGCCAGGCCCGCGTCCCGCATCAGCTGCACCACCGCCGCGAGCCCCGCCGTCCCGTGCTGGGGGACTTCGTCGGGGGCGTGTTCGGTGCGCAGCAGCGCGACGGTGCGGCGGAGTTCGCGCAGTGCTTCGCGCCCGGTCCCGGCAATGGTGACCAGCGCCTGTTCGGTGGTATCGGGATCGGTGCGCAGGGCGAAGCGCGCGCCGTCGGCCTGGACGATCATCACGCTCACCGCATGCGCGACCACATCGTGCAGCTCCCGGGCGATCCGGGTGCGCTCGGCCGAGACCGCGTCGTGTGCCCGGCGTTCCCGGTCGGAGTCGGCGACGGCCAGCCGGGCCGCCACCTCGGCGTCGTAGGCGCGGCGGGCGCCGGTGAACTCGCCCAGTGCCCAGCACAGGGCGAAGAACACCGAGACGAACGCGAGATCCCCGGCCCGGAATCCGCTCAGCAGCGCCATCCCATAGGCGGTATCGGCGACCAGTGCCAGCACGTACCAGAGCCCGGCACGCCGGCCGACATAGGCGACCAGTGTGTACAGCATGACCCCGTGGCCGATCAGCGCGGCGTGCCCGGTGGGGTCGCCGACGAGGTAGCCGATGGTACTGGCGCAGATCGACAGTCCCATGAAGGTCGCCGCCATAGCCCGCGGATAGATCCGGCGCAGCACGATCGGAAGCGGGATCAGCACGGAGAACACTACGAAGGCGGCGAGGTGGGTGCTGTCGCGGGCCATGGTGAGGTCGAACACCAGCAGCGCCGCCGCGAGCGCGGAGTCCGCGACGACGGGGTTGTCTCGAAGCCACAGAATGAACCGGCGCACCCGCCCAGCCTAGGAGGCCGGCCCCGGCCGGATCCGTGAGCGGGTGATCTCGGCCTGCGGACCGTCTGGTTTGCTTGGCCGGTGGATGTGACCGACTGGCTGATGTTGCTGCCGGCCGCGGCCGCCGCCGGCTGGGTGGACGCCGTGGTCGGCGGTGGTGGTCTGATCGTGTTGCCGACCCTGCTGCTGGTGGCCCCCGGCCTCGCCCCGCAGACGGCACTGGGCACCAACAAGCTGGCGGCGGTCGCGGGCACGGCCACGGCGGCGGCCACCTTCGCCCGCAAAGTTCCGCTCCAGTGGCGGCTGCTGATACCCGCCGCCGTGCTGGCGGCGATCACCGCGGCGGCGGGCGCGGCGGCGGTGGCGCTCATCGACCGGGACCTGTTCATTCCGATCGTGCTGGTGGTGCTGATCGGGGTGGCGATCTTCGTCACGGCCCGGCCCACGATCGGGATCACCCTGGCCACCCATCCCCCGTCGCGCCGCAAGATCGTTCTGGTGGTGGCGCTGGCCGCGGGTCTGATCGGCGCCTACGACGGACTGCTCGGTCCCGGCACCGGGACATTCCTGATCATCACCTTCGCCACCCTGCTCGGCACCGAGTTCGTCCGGGCGGCGGCGATGGCGAAGGTGATCAACTGCGGCTCCAATGTCGGGGCGCTGATCTATTTCGGCGCCACCGGGCATGTGCTGTGGGCGCTGGGCGCGGCGATGGCGCTGGCCAATATCGCGGGCGCCGTACTGGGTTCGCGAATGGCGCTGGACCGCGGCGCGGAGTTCGTGCGCGCGGTGCTGCTGGTGGTCGTGGTGGCCATGGTGATCCGGCTGGGCTGGCAGCAGTTCGGTTGAGGCCGGGCGCACGGCCCGGCCTCCGCCGGGTCGGACTGACTGATCGTTTCAGAATCAAGTTCGGGTGACTGCGGGAAGCTGTCAGCCGTCGAGCCGCTGAAGCAACCTGCGTGAACCCACCGCTTTCGACCAGCCCGACGAGCACTTGGGTCATGTTGCTGATGCCGGCAACGCGGACGATGAGCCCGTCCGAGACCCAGAAGCAGCGGCCCCACGGCTTCACCAGGACCGCTGATCACGCCCGCAGCGTGGCGGACGATCCCCGACCATGCCAGCACAGCCGGTGTTGTGCACACTGTTCAACTGAAGCCCTTGGTCGTTGGCTGCTGGACTACAAGCAGCGGTGGCGTGGCGGCACCATGGTCCCCGCCGTTCGGTGGTTCCCGTCGAGTAAACGGTGTTCGGCCTGCGGCACCGTCCACCCCACCCTGACATTGACCGATCGGGTGTTCGGCTGCGGGTGCGGCTACCACGCCGACCGCGACCTCAATGCCGCAGTCAACCTCGCTACCTGGCCGCGACTCCAGCAGGATGACCTACCACGATCCCCGGACCTCCGAGCAGGGGGCCGGGTTACCAATGCCCGCCGATGGGAAGGCGCTGACCGGCACCTGATGCGTGCCGGTGCCACCGGCCCGGACGACGCGGGAACCGAGGCTCGTATCCCGGTCGGGGTATGAGCCGAGGACGCCCGAGAAGGGCGGTGTCCGATAACTCAGCGAGTTATCGGACGCGCTGTAAGTTGTGCAGGGTGACGGCGACAACCTCTATCGAATCGGGCGGCCTACCGTCCGGGCACGATATCGATCCGGAGTTCACGGACCTACCGCTGGCGGCGCTGGCGGAGTCGGCGCTGGCCACGGCCCGCGCGGCCGGGGCCGAGCACGCCGATCTGCGGGTGCACCGATTGTGTACGCAGACACTGCGGTTACGCGACGGCCGGGTGGAGGCACTGACCGATACCGTCGAACTCGGGTTCGCGGTCCGCGTCATCGTCGACGGCACCTGGGGTTTCGCCTCGCACGCGGCGCTGACCCGGGAGACCGCGGCCGAGGTCGCGCGGTCCGCGGTGGCCGTGGCGACCACCCTGCGCGACCTGAACCGGGAACGCGTCGAACTCGCCGGCGAACCCCGCTACGACAACGCCCGCTGGATCTCCGACTACCGGATCGATCCGTTCACCGTGTCCTCGGCCGACAAAGTGGCCCTGCTCCAGGACTATTCCGGCCGGCTGAGCGCCGCCGACGGCGTCGACCACGTCACCGCGTCACTTCTCCAGGTCAAGGAACAAACCTACTACGCCGACACCGCCGGTTCCTCGATCACCCAGCAGCGGGTGCGCCTGCACCCGGAACTGGAGGCGATCACCGTCGACACCGCTTCCGGCGCGTTCGAGACCATGCGCACCCTGGCGCCCCCGGCCGGCCGCGGCTGGGAGTACGTCACCGGCGCCGACGGGGTCTGGGACTGGGATACCGAACTGGCCCGGATCCCGGAATGGCTGGCCGAGAAGGTGAAGGCGCCGACCGTCACCGCGGGCCCGACCGATCTGGTGATCGATCCCACCAACCTGTGGCTCACCATCCACGAATCCATCGGTCACGCCACCGAGTACGACCGCGCGATCGGCTACGAATCGGCTTACGCCGGGACCTCGTTCGCGACCCCGGATCTGCTGGGCACGCTGCGCTACGGCACGCCGGTCATGCATGTCACCGCCGACCGGGTCCAGCCGCACGGGCTGGCCACCGTCGGCTACGACGATGACGGAGTGGCCGGTCAGCGCTGGGATCTGGTGCGCAACGGGGTACTGGTGGGCTACCAGCTCGACCGGGTGTTCGCGCCGCGGCTGGGCCTGGACCGCTCCAACGGCTGCTCCTACGCCGATTCCCCGCATCATGTGCCGATCCAGCGGATGGCCAATGTCTCGCTACAGCCCGATCCCGATACCGATACCAGTACCGCCGAACTGATCTCGCGGGTCGAGGACGGAATCTACATCGTCGGCGACAAGAGCTGGTCCATCGATATGCAGCGCTACAACTTCCAGTTCACCGGGCAGCGTTTCTTCCGGATCCGCAACGGTGAGCTGGCCGGCCAGTTGCGCGATGTCGCCTATCAGGCGACCACGACGGATTTCTGGGGTTCGATGGAGGCGGTCGGCGGACCGTCGACCTGGCAGCTGGGCGGCGCGTTCAACTGCGGTAAGGCGCAGCCCGGCCAGGTCGCGGCGGTCAGTCACGGCTGCCCGTCGGTGCTGGTGCGCGGCGTGAACGTCCTCAACACCCGGACGGAGGCAGGACGATGACGGTGATCGGTGCGGGTGTACTGCCCGCGGGTGCGGTGGTCGAGCGGGCCCTCGGCGCGTCCCGGGCCGACGAGACGATCGTGATCGTCAGCGACGAATACGAGGCCTCGTTGCGCTGGGCCGGCAACTCCATGACCACCAACGGCGCCTCGGTCTCGCGGCGGTGGTCGGTGATCTCGGTGTTCCGGGACGGGCCGCGTTCGGCGCGCGTCGGCAGTGTGGCCTCGACCAGTGTCGACCCCGCCGATATCGAGGCCGTGGTGCGGGCGAGTGCGGAGGCCGCCCGATCCGCCGAACCGGCCCGCGACGCCATGCCGCTGCCGGCCGCGGACGCGGTTCCGGCGGCACCGGATTGGGAGCAGGCTCCGGCTGTCACCGGGATCGATGTGTTCACCGGGCTCGCCGCCGATCTGGCCACCGGTTTCGACGGCGGCGACCGGCTGTACGGTTTCGCGCACCATCAGGTACAGACCACGTGGCTCGGCACCTCCACCGGTGTCCGGCGCCGCTACACCCAGCCCACCGGGTCGATCGAGATCAACGGTAAGCGCGGCGACGGGGCGGAACCGGCCAGTGCCTGGGTGGGGGCGGGCACCGCCGATTTCACCGATGTGGACACCCCCGGTCTGCTGGCAGAGCTGTCCCGGCGGTTGGACTGGTCGGCGCGGCGGGTGGAACTGCCCGCCGGGCGGTACGAAACCCTGCTGCCGCCGTCGGCGGTCGCGGACCTCCTCATCTATATGTACTGGTCCATGGAGGGCCGGGGCGCGCAGGAGGGACACACCGCGTTCGCCGCCGCGGGCGGTACCCGGGTCGGTGAGAAGCTCACCGATATCCCGCTGACCCTCTTCTCCGATCCCGCGGCGCCCGGATTGCAGTGCCTGCCGTTCGTAGCCACCCCGGCCTCCTCGGAGACGCTGTCGGTCTTCGACAACGGGCTGTCCGCGCCCCGGGTGGACTGGTTGCGCGACGGCGCGATCGCCGATCTGGTGTATCCGCGCGCCACCGCCGCCGACTACGCCGTCTCCCCCACCGTCCCGGTGCAGAACCTGCTGCTCACCGGCGGTTCCGCGACCACACTGGACGAAATGATCGCGCGCACCGAACGCGGTCTGCTGCTCACCACCCTCTGGTACATCCGCGAGGTCGACCCGGCCACCCTGCTGCTCACCGGTCTCACTCGCGACGGTGTGTACCTGGTCGAGAACGGGGAGGTCACCGCGGCGGTGAACAACTTCCGGTTCAACGAGAGCCCGCTGGACCTGCTACGCCGGGTCACCGAGGCCGGGGCCACCGAACTCACGCTGCCCCGGGAATGGAAGGACTGGTTCACCCGCACGGCCATGCCGCCGCTGCGGATCCCGGACTTCCACATGTCGTCGGTGAGCCGGGCGACCTGAGCCGGGCACGGCGTCCGGCCGGTCACGCCACCGCGGTCAGCACCCGGGGGCCGTCGGCCGTGATGGCGACGGTGTGTTCGGAATGGGCGGTGCGGGAGCCGTCGGCCGAGCGGATGGTCCAGCCGTCGGGATCGGTGACGATCCGGTCGGTGGTCGCGGCGAACCACGGTTCCAGGGCGAGGGTGAGGCCGGGCCGCAGCCGGAAGCCGCGGCCCGCACGTCCGGCGTTGGAAACATGCGGGTCCTCGTGCATGGTCCGCCCGAGCCCGTGACCGCCGAACTCGGTGTTGACCGGATAGCCGTACGCGGTGGCGACGGCGGAGATCGCCGCGGAGATGTCACCGATCCGGTTACCCGGCTGCGCGGCCTCGATCGCCGCCGCCAGCGCCTCTTCGGTGGCCCGCACCAGCCGCAGATCCGCGGCGGCGGGTGTGCCGACGATGACGGTGGTGGCGGCGTCGGCGACCCAGCCGTCGATGCTCAACGCCAGATCCGCGGTCAGTACATCGCCGTCGCGCAGCGCGTAGTCGAAGGGCAGCCCGTGCAGGACGGCGTCGTTGACCGACAGGCACACCGTATTGCGGAACGGACCGCGCCCGAACGAGGGCGCGTAGTCCCAGTAACACGACACCGCGCCCCGCTGCCGGATCCGTTCGCGCACGATCATCTCCAGCTCGAGCAGGTTCACACCCACCGCCGCGACCGCCCGCAGTTCCGCCAGGATCTCGGCCACGAACGCGCCCGCGACGCGCATCCGCTCGATCTCCTCGGGCGATTTCAACTCCACCATCACAACCTCCACAGCCAATGGTATTTCTATACCTTCATTGCGGTACATTAATACCACTCTTTAGAATGTGGGCATGGTCCGCCTGCCCCTCACCGCCTCCCAGATCGACGCCGGCCGCCGCCTCGGAGTCCGGTTGCGCACCGCCCGCGACGCGCGCGACCTCGCCGAGGGGGCGCGCGCGGCCCGGATAAACCCCGGGACCCAACCGAAAAAAGCAAACCGCCGG
>NZ_JBKOOL010000103.1:0-19882 GCF_046764065.1 Nocardia sp. NPDC002869 | reverse complement strand
AAGGGCGAGAACATTCCGGAGCCGGGCATCCCGGAATCGTTCAAGGTTCTGCTCAAGGAACTCCAGTCCCTGTGCCTCAATGTCGAGGTGCTGTCGGCCGACGGCGCGGCCATCGAGCTGGGGCACGGGGACGACGACGAACTCGAGCGCAGGGCGACAAACCTCGGAATCACGCTGTCCAGGGACGAATCATCTTCGATCGACGAACTCACCAGCTGAGAGCCTCGGGCAGCCGCGCGCCGGGTGCGCGGTGCGCGGCTGCACAGTGGCTCCGACGGAAATAACGCACATCCGCGCCGGCGCTCAGGAGTAGGACGTCGGAGCGAGGTCGGGGTGCGCCGCTCCGCCGTCGTTCCGGCCCGCGGCTACGGTCCTTCACCGGGAAGTGCGGCGCGGATCGTGGCCACATGCGCTGCCGCGCGTCCCGTGTTGTCGATCAGGATGCGCGGTTCGGTGAACGGCTCCCAGCGCCGGGAGGTCGGGTTGCCCTGCCCCGGCCGATCGGGTGTGCGGGACTCCACCCGGCGGCGGTGTTCGGCCGCGTCCGAGCAGATCACCTCCACCCAGTGCAGCGGAACCTTCGCACCACCAGACGAGGAGACCCGGCTGCCATACGACCGATCCTAGATGAGTGATTCCTTATTGCTGGGGGGTGCATAGCGCACCCTGCCGGCAATGATCAGTGGTCGTAGGCGATGAGGGAGCGTTTCGCCGGTGCGTCGGTGCACCAGTTACGCCAGATCACAGCGGCCAGAGCCAGCAGCCGCTGCGCGATGCGGGCGAAGACACCCGACGGTGTGCGGCCACCATGGCGTTCGAGGTCGAGTTGGTCTTTGCAGGTGTCATAGACTGCTTCGGTCCACTGGCGCATGCCTTTGAGATCACCCCAGCGGCGTTGGCGGGCGTCGCGGCGGTCGGGGTGGACCAGTAGCACCCCGAGCTCATCGGCGCAGAAGCGTTCGATCTCTCTGCCGGCCAGACCCTTGTCGACCAGCACTACCATCTTCGCCCGCAAGGACCCGATATCTCGGGCGTGGGCGAACAGTTCGGTAGCGACTTCGCGTTCACCGAGCTTCGGGTCCGCCAGGCACCACGCGACCGGCATCCCCTCGAGCGTGGTGATCAGATACAGCTTCACCCCCCAGTACCAGCGTGAATGCGCAGCGCAACGGCCGTAGTTCGCCCACCCGGCCAGCGCGGAACGCTTGACGGTCTCCCGCGAGGTCCCGCACGGGATCGGGGTCGCATCGGCCAGCCGCAACTCGTCGGTCCACGACGGGCACAGCGTGGCCAGATATCGCATGCTTGCGCAGATCAACGGGGCCGCGGCTTTGATCCTCTTGTGGTAGCCGGGTTGCTTGGGCAGATACGGGAACAGGTGCGCCAACCGGACCCGGCACATCCGCACCCAGTGATGCTCGCTGCGGGCACCCAGCAGCACCTGCGCCACGGCCAGGCACACCAGTTCGGCGTCGGTCAGCTTCTTCGGCCGGCCCGGACGCCGCCGCCCGGCAGGCACGACATGGTCATCGACGAGAACGTAGAGTGCGGTCAGGAGGGTATCGAGGTCTTCAGTCACGAGTCGACGTCGATACCCTCCTCTTCTACACCCGCGCAACCGATCCCGCGCTTCACCCACCAAATCAATCAATTGCTGCCCGCACGCAGGCGGGCAGCAATTGGGAATCACTCATCTAGGGGGTGCCTCCGAGCAGCGGTCCGGACGGGCGCACACACCGGACCGCCTCCACAGCTGCCGCCGTGCCGATCGAGCTAGCCGCGATCGGCACGACCATCCGGGGTGCCACCGGTGAAGGCGTCCCACTCGGCGGCGGTGAAAACCAGAGCCGGGCCGGTGGGGTTCTTGGAATCACGGACGCCGACCTGCCCGCCGTCGAGGAATGCCACCTCCACACACTCCTTGGTTCCGCCACTACGACTGCTCTTGAACCATTTCGCTTCGGATAGGTCGACCTTCACCGTTGGTGCTCCCTTGCTGCCGTACGCAGCAGATTCCTGCTGCCGACCTCGTCCAGCGCGGCTCGCTGAACGAGATCGCACGCCTCTACGTATCGCTGCACAATACCGACCTTCTCGCTGTACATGTCGCCGGTGTAATTCTCGGCGTAGACGATTGTCGGCTCGGCGGGCCTGCCCGGGGCATCCGCGTCGAACTCCATGATCACGAAAGGGCCGATCTGCTCACCGACGGGCATCCCGGCGGAGAAGGGCAGGACGCGCAGTCGTACGTTCGGCAGAGTCCCGGCGTCGGCGAGGTGCCTCAATTGTGTTGCCATGACCCGGGGCCCGCCGATTGTCCGGCGCAGTACCGTCTCGGCCAGAATCACATCGAGCCGAGCCGGGCGGGTCTTCCGGGTGATCAGGGCCTGTCGCCGCATTTTGAGCCGGACACGCTGTTCGCGCTCCTCCGCGGTATCGTCGGGACTCGCGACCCGAGCCAACGCTCGTGCGTAGTCCGGGGTCTGCAGCAGGCCCGGTACGAGATCGGGTTGATAGGCCGTCAAGGTCCGGGCCGCGGATTCCAGTCCCATGTACACACTGAAGTTGGCGGGGATCACGCTGCCGAATTCGTGCCACCAGGACTTCGCCCCTGTTTCGCGGGCCAGTCCCCGCAACCCCGCCGCTTTGTCCTCGTCGATCTCGTAGATCTCGATCAACCCGTCGAGATCGCGGATGCGGATCCGCTGGTTCTGCCCCGTTTCGATGCGTTGCAGACTGCTCTTGCCCCACTCCATGAGCGCCGCCGCTTCGGCCATGGTCAGGCCGATCGCTTCTCGTGCTTCGCGCAGATATCGGCCGAGCTGCCGTCTAGTGATACTGCTGTCCCTATCAGTCAAAACCGTCCCCTTTTTGGCTGGATGAGAGCTCCGAATCGCGAGATATGCATACTCGCAGTCCGGCAGCGGCACGCCGGTTTTCGGTTTTCTCGCGGGTTCGGGCCTTACGTCGTCCGGGGGCGCGGGTGGGCTCGTGCGGGGACGGGTGGGTGGGGGAGGTCCCGGTCACCCGGCGGCTATGGTCTCCCGCATGGCCGCTGCGGTGGTGGCCGGGTCGTAGCCGGGGGCGACGCCGTCGACCAGGATCAGGTCGCCGTCGATATGCCGCGAGCGCAGCGGCGCGATTTCCCGGTAGGCCGGTGAATCCCACCAGGCCCGGGCTTCGTCGATCCCCGGGAAACCGATGACCACCACGAAACCGGGCCAGCGGCCTTCCACCACCTCGTGCTGGGCGGCATGGACGAGGAACCGGCCGCCGAAGGGTTCGAGGGTGGCGGGGATGCGCTCCATGTACTCGGCGATCTCGGGGTGCGGATCGGCCGGCTGCAGGTGGGCGATGGCGTAGGCGGGCATGATCTCGTCCTCTCGATCGGTTCGGTGTACCGATCATGACGGCGGGGCGACCGCGGCACGATTACCTCGGAGGTAAACGGATCGACTACCTGCGGGGTTATCGGCGCAATGCGGTGGCGAGGGCGGCGATCTGCTCGGCGGGCGGGTCGTATCCGGGGAAGTAGCAGCACACCCGGTCGGCGAAATCGCCGAAGCGCCGGAGGATCTCGGCGGCGCAGTCCTGTGGGGTGCCGCGGACGGCGAGGGTGTCGACCATATGGTCGGAGATCCGGTCGAACATGGTCATGATGTTGCCGGTTTTGGAGAGGGCGTTGAGTTCCGGCTGCAACTGTTCCCAGCCCTCGACCTCGAGCACCGGCCGGTACTGTAGAAGGCCAGCAGGCCGCGTACCCCGGTCGAGGCCGCCGCGAGTTCCGCCGCCGACCTGCCCATCGCCACGATCACCTGCGGATAGATGGGGAATTCGGTGCGGCCCGCCTGCTTCATACCCTCCGCCACGGCGGGCAGCGTGCGCTCCCGGAAATGGCGATGGCTGTGGAAGGGCATCACCAGCAGTCCGTCCGCGACCTCCGCGGCGGTCCGGGTCATCAGTGGGCCGAGCGCGCCGAGCAGTACCGGTGGGGGTCCGTACGGGTTGGGACCGGGGACGAAGGTGCTCGGCATGAGAGTGTGCCGGGTGTGCTCGCCGCGGAATTTCAGCGGCGCGCCGTCCTGCCAGGCGTGCAGGATCGTGCGCACCGCCAGCACGATCTCGCGCATCCGGGCCGCCGGGGCGGACCAGGTGGCGCCGTAGCGCTTCTCGATATGGGGGCGGATCTGCGAACCGAGTCCGAGCCGGAACCGTCCACCCGACATCAGTTGCAGGTCCCATGCGGCATGCGCGAGGTGCATCGGGCTGCGCGGCATGGCGATCGCGACATTGGTCATCAGGTCGGCATCCACCCGGCCGGCTACAGCGGCCAACGGGAGCATCACATCGTGGGGGCCTTCGAAAGTGAACAGCCCCGCCGCGCCGGCGTCGACGAGGGTCCGGGCGCGTTCGGCGCTGCGGTCCGGGCGGGCGTCCAACTGGAGATCGAGCAGCATCCGTTCATCCAAGTACACCCGGGCGGTCTCGAACAGGGGTCGGCCCGGCCCGATCCGGCATTGTGGCCGAACGGAAGTGGCCGAGGTGGACAGACCTGTACGCCTCTCCACCTCGTTTCGCCATCACCCTCCTGGCCGGTCGGCACTTCCGGCCGCGGATCCGCCTGTTGCGAGTGGAACCGGCCCCGCCAGTGCCCGGCGCATCACAGCCGAGCCCTGTTCGACGAATTCCGATATCGGCGCGGCGAGGTCATCCGGGAGGACGTCGGTGTGCCATACGAACAGTGTCCTCCGCCCGTGTCCGGTAGCGCCTGCATGGAGGCGTGGTGATGGGACGGATGCAGGTTGCCACCGACGACGGTGTAGGCAACTCGTTTGCGCACCGGGTCGAGATCGAGCCGGGCCACGAGGCACGCAACCGCCCGCTCCGCACCACCTGCCACCGAGTCGATCCTCCGGCGCCGCCAACTCTATGAAACGGCATTCGTATCCTCGTTACGTGACTGAGGGCTACGACGAGGTCGACGAAAAGATCATGGACGCCGCGCTCGACCGGATCCTGCAACTCGGGATCCGCCGCTCCAGCCTGGAGGACATCGCGCGCCGCGCCGGGATCAACCGGATCACCATCCACCGCAGATTCGCGGGTAAGGACAATCTCGTCGAAGCGGTGATCGAACGCGAAACCCGCCGGATGCTGGACGAGGTCACCGCGATCGCCGACGCCGCCGACGGCGTGGACGCCCAGATCGAGGAGACCACGCTGCACGTCCTGCTGCAGACCCGCATCCACCGGTTGGTCACCCACCTGCTGCGGGTCGCGCCGGACGAAGCGCTCAGCTTCTACACCGTGCAGGGCGGACACCTGGTCGATCTCGGTATCGACTACATCTCCGGCATGCTCACCCACGCCCAGCACGCCGGCCTGATCGACCGCTACGACCCCCGCCCGGTCGCCGAACTGGTCGCCCGCCTCGCCCATTCGCTGATGCTCACCCCGGGTAACAGCGGCGGTACGGATTTCACCGATCCGGAACAAGCGCGCGCCTTCGTCCGCACGACCATCGTGCCGCTGATGAAACACGGCATTCCGGGCTCGCCCCAGGGAGATACCGATGACCCCCGCGGTCATCCCCGCTCGCCATCCCGGCCGGACCCGTAGGGCGCCCGGTCCCTTCGCCGCACCGCGGTACTGCCGCCCGGCCCACCGCGACGCCGCCGAACCGCCGTGGTGGCACCCCGTCCGGGTGCGTCACCCGCTGCGGCGCCCGCGGCAAGGCTGCTGTCGGACAGGGTAGGTTCGACCGGGTGAACGTGCACGTGGGAGGGATCGAACTGGTCGAAATCCCGCCGGGGCGGGTGAAGTTGTCGGATCGGCGGACGCAACGCAGTTGGTCGGTGGAAGTCGGTCCGTACCGGCTGGGGGCCGTTCCGGTCACCCGATCGCAGTACGCGCAGGTCACCGGCCACCGGCCGGGCGGGAACCGGGGAGATCGGCGGCCCGCCGACAGCATCTCCTGGAACGACGCGGTTCTGTTCTGCAACGCCCTGTCCGAACGCGACGATCTGACACCGGCGTACCGCCTCGGCGCCGACGGCGAGGTTACCCGGGTCGCATCGGCCGACGGATATCGGCTGCCGACCGAGGCGGAGTGGGAACACGCGTGCCGCGCGGGCACCACCGGCCCGCACTACGGCCGGCTCGACGATATCGCCCGGTACCGGGGGAACTCCGAAGACCGACTGCCCGAGGTGGGGACCCGGCGGCCCAACGCGTGGGGGCTCTACGACATGCTCGGCACGGTCTGGGAATGGTGCTGGGACCTCTACGACCCGGAGGTCTACGGCAGCTACCGGGTGCTGCGCGGCGGCGGCTGGTTCGACGAACACTGGAGCTGCCGCGCCTCGGTCCGCCGCCGCAGTCATCCCACGGTCCGGCTCGACGATATCGGGTTCCGTGTCGCGCGGTCGGCGTCACCTCCAGGGCCCGAGCGCATACAGCCGAAAATCCTGTCGTCGGAGCGGTGACCGCTCCGGCACACTGTCGGCGTGGCCGTAACGGAGAAGGCGGCGCCGGACCGGGCCCGGGCGACCGCGCTGAGTTCGCTCTCGTGGGTGCTGTTCGCGAGTTCGGGTCCGCTGGCCGCGGCGGTGATCGCGACGGGCCGGTCTCCGGCGGCGGTGACCTCGGTGCGGCTCGCGGCGGCCGCGGCACTGCTGGTGCCGGTGGTCGCGGTGCTGCGGCCGGGGGCGTTGCGATTCGGCCGCGCCGACCTCTGGTTGCTGCTCGGCTATGGGCTGCTCGGTGTCGGCGGGGTGCAGTTGCTGTTCTTCGTGGCGGTGGCCCGGATTCCGGTGGGCGTGGCGATGGTGCTGGTCAGCGTGGCTCCGGCGCTGGTCGCGCTCTGGGTGCGGGTGGTGCGGGGCACCCGGCTGCCCCGGCTGGCGTGGGCGGGGATCGCGCTGGCCTCGGCGGGCTCGGTCCTGGTCGCCCAGATCTGGCAGGACACGGGGCTGGATCTGCTCGGCGTGGCCGCCGGGTTGGGTGCGGCGCTCTGCTCGGCCGGGTACTTCCTGCTCGGTGAGCACGGGGCGCGCAGGCATGACCCGGCGGGTCTCACCGCGGTCGGGCTCGTGATCGGCGCGGTCCTGGTGGCAGTGATCGCTCCGCCGTGGACGCTGCCGTCGGGTTCGCTCACCGCCGTCGCGGTACTGGGCGGTCTGCGGGTGCCGGTGTGGCCGGTGCTGCTCGCGCTGGTCGTGGCCGGTACCGTGCTGCCCTACCTGACGGGGCTGCGGGCGCTGCGCGACCTCCCCGTGGCCCTGGCCGGTGTGCTGGCACTGCTGGAACCGGTGGTCGCCGCCGCGCTGGCCTGGCTGCTGCTGGGCCAAGCGCTCGGGCCGGCACAGCTGGCCGGGGCGGCGATCGTGCTCACCGGCGCGATACTGGTGCAACTGGCCGGGCCCGGGACGGTTCCGGGAGTGCCGGGCCGGTGCGGCGGGCGCCGGCCGTGATGGGGGTCCGCTCGAATGGCGACCCCTCAGGGCTCGAGGTCGACCACGCCTTTGCCGCCGGCGATGTCGAGCGGCACCGACACCTGGTCGTGCGCGATCAACCAGGTGCCGTCGATCTTCCGCAGCCCGAACGTGACCCGCACCCACATGCCGCTCATCGCCGCCCCGTTCTTCAAGGTGCCGCCGAGACGAGCGAAGGCGTGCCCGAACGCGACATCGTCACCGATGGTGAAGGCCGGATCGCGGATCTCGTAGGTCACATTGTCGAGGAGCTGGAACACCTTCGCCCAGTTCGCCAGCTTCGCCGCGGTCCCGACGTGCTGGAGCGGCGGCTCGACATCGAAGGACACGACGTCGGGGGTGTACAGCTGCCGCAGTGCCTCGAGATCTCCGGTCCGGAGTCCGTTGATCACCTTGTCGAGCTGCCGGTGGATCGCGGCCGCGTCGGCCTCGATGCGGTCAGCGTGTGACCGAGAGTCGTGCGGAGTCGTCATGTTCGGTTCCTTCCGGGTCGATGTTCGGAGTATCGATGGCGGGCCGGCGTAGCGGCGCCAGGGCGGTGCTCCAGGCGAGAACCTGATCCAGCAGCGCGCCCAGGGCGGCCGCGTGGTGGTCGCGCGGTGTGAAGGTGGTGAAGTTCTCGAAATCGGTGTGCAGGGAGATCACGACCTGATGGCTCACATCGGCCATGCCCAGCGTGCTGCAGACCGCCCGGAGCTGCACCACCGCACGGGCTCCACCGCCCGCCCCGTAGGAGACGAATCCGATCGCCTTGTCCGCCCACTCCGCGCACAGGTGGTCGATCGCGTTCTTCAGTACTCCGGGCGGGCCGCCGTTGTACTCCGGGGTCACCACCACGAAACCGTCGAACGGGGCGATCCGTTCGGCCGGCTGCTCGGCTCGCTGGCCGAGGCCGAGGATGTGGTGCAGGAGACCTATGTGCGCTGGTACGCGCTGTCGGAGCGGGAGCGGCAGGAGGTCGCGGCGCCCGGCGCGTGGTTGACCACGGTCGCGGGCCGAATCTGCCTCGACCTGCTCGGCTCGGCGCGCAGCAGGCGGGAACGCTATGTCGGCGACTGGATTCCGGAACCGATACCCGGCAGGTCCGAATGGCTCGATGGTCCCGCATCCGCCGACCCCGCCGACCGGGTCACCCTCGACGAGTCGATCAGTATGGCCTTTCTCGTCGTACTGGATTCCATGACACCGGCCGAACGGGTGGCGTTCGTACTGCACGACGTCTTCCGTTACTCCTTCGCCGAGGTCGCCGATATCGTCGGGCGCACTCCCGCGGCCTGCCGTCAGCTCGCCTCCAGCGCCCGCCGCCGTATCGATACCTCGCGGGGGCCGTCGAGCGCCGAACGCGCCGAAGTGGTCCGGGATTTCAAACACGCCTGGCAGGCTCAGGATATCGAGGCCCTGATCGGCCTCCTCGATCCGCGGGCGCGGGCCACGGCCGACGGCGGCGGCCTGGCACCGGCCTTCCTCGAGCCGATCCACGGCGACGAGCGGATCGCCCGCACCTGGCTGGAGATCGCCGCCCGCAGCCCGGCGTTCACCCTGCTGGAGCGCACGGTGAACGGCCAACCCGGACTGGTGGCACAGCTGGACGACACCATCGTCTCGGTGTACGCCTTCGATATCGCCGACGGCCTGATCACCCGCATCTGGGCGGTTCGCAATCCGGACAAACTGCGGCCCTGGACGGCCACGGACAGCTGACCGGCACCGGGCCGGAAACGAGAGACGCCGGGCGCGAACCGCTTCCGCAGAAGGGTCCGTGCCCGGCGTCGGGTAGGCGCCGCGACTCACTCGGTGGGCGCGAACGCCTCCTCGATGATCTCGGCCTGCTCCACCGCGTGCACCTTGCTCGAACCCGAGGACGGGGCCGACATGGCACGACGCGAGATACGGCGCAGGCGGCCCAGCCGCTCCGGCAGCAGCTCCGGCAGGTTCAGGCCGAAGAACGGCCACGCGCCCTGGTTCGCCGGCTCCTCCTGGACCCAGGCGATCTCGGTGGCGTTCGAGTACCGCTCCAGGGCCTCGTTCAACCGGAACTTGGGCAGCGGGTAGAGCTGCTCGACCCGGACGATGGCGACATCGTCACGCTTGCGCTTGGCCTTCGCGGCGGCCAGCTCGTAGTAGAGCTTGCCGCTGGTGAGCAGGATGCGCTTGACCGCGGCGCGGTCGCCGATGCCCTGCTCGTAGGTGGGCTCGTCGAACACCGAGCGGAACTTGCTCTCGGTGAAATCCTTGAGATCGCTGACGACGGCCTTGTTGCGCAGCATCGACTTCGGGGTGAAGACGATCAGCGGACGGCGGATACCGTCCAGCGCGTGCCGGCGCAGCAGGTGGAAGTAGTTCGCCGGGGTGGACGGCACCGCCACCGTCATCGAACCCTCCGCGCACAGCTGCAGGAAGCGCTCGATACGGCCGGAGGTGTGGTCCGGGCCCTGACCCTCGTGCCCGTGCGGCAGCAGCAGCACGACCTCGGACAGCTGGCCCCATTTGGCCTCACCGGAGGAGATGAACTCGTCGATGATCGACTGGGCGCCGTTGACGAAGTCACCGAACTGGGCCTCCCACAGCACCAGCGCGTCCGGGTTACCCAGCGAGTAGCCGTACTCGAAGCCGACGGCGGCGAACTCGCTCAGCGCCGAATCGTGCACCGCGAACCAGCCGGGGTTGGCGCTGTTGAGGTTGTGCAGCGGGGTGTACTCGGCCGCGGTCTTGCGGTCGATGATCACCGAATGGCGCTGGGTGAAGGTGCCGCGGCGCGAATCCTGGCCGGTCAGCCGGACCGCGCGACCCTCGTCGATCAGCGTGCCGAAGGCGAGCAACTCGGCGAACGCCCAGTCGACCTTGCCCTCGTAGGCCATCTCCCGGCGCTTCTCCAGCACCGGCTGCACCCGCGGGTGCACGCTGAAACCGTCGGGCACGTTCAAGAACGCGTCGCCGATCCGCTGCAGCACCGATTTGTCGACCGCGGTGAGCACGGTGGACGGCACCTGCTGATCGTCCTCCACCGATGCGCTCGGCCCCTGGGGATACTTCTCCAGCTCCCGGACCTCGTTGAAGACCCGCTCCAACTGGCCCTGGTAGTCGCGCAGCGCGTCCTCGGCCTCTTTCAGCGAGATATCGCCGCGGCCGATCAGGCTTTCGGTGTAGCTCTTGCGGACGCTGCGCTTGGTATCGATGACGTCGTACATGTACGGCTGGGTCATCGACGGGTCGTCGCCCTCGTTGTGACCGCGACGGCGGTAGCAGATCAGGTCGATGACCACGTCCTTGCGGAACTTCTGCCGGAAATCGACCGCCAGGCGCGCGACCCAGTCGCACGCCTCCGGGTCGTCGCCGTTGACGTGGAAGATCGGGGCGCCGATGAACTTGGCGATATCGGTGGAGTACTCGGTGGAGCGGCTGTTCTCCGGGGCCGTGGTGAAACCGATCTGGTTGTTCACCACGATGTGGATGGTGCCGCCCACGCGGTACCCGCGCAGGCCCGACAGGTTCAGGGTCTCGGCCACCACACCCTGGCCCGCGAACGCGGCGTCACCGTGCAGCATCAGCGGCACGACCGAGAAGCCCTCGGGGCCGTCACCCTTGTCCAGCAGGTCCTGCTTGGCGCGGACCAGACCCTCGAGCACCGGGTCGACCGCTTCCAGATGCGACGGGTTGGCGGTCAGCGAGACCTCGATCTCGTTGTCACCGAACATCTGCAGGTAGTTGCCGCGCGCACCGAGGTGGTACTTCACATCGCCCGAGCCGTGGGTGGCGGCCGGGTTCATATTGCCCTCGAACTCGGTGAAGATCTTCGAGTAGGGCTTGCCCACGATATTGGCCAGCACATTGAGGCGGCCGCGGTGCGGCATACCGATGACGACCTCGTCGAGCGCGTACTCGGCGCACTGGTCGATCACGGCGTCCATCATCGGGATGACGGTTTCGGCGCCCTCCAGCGAGAAACGCTTCTGGCCGACGTACTTGGTCTGCAGGAAGGTTTCGAACGCCTCGGCCGCGTTGAGCCGGTTCAGAATGTACTTCTGCTGGGCGACGGTCGGCTTGACATGCTTCTGCTCGACCCGGTCCTGCATCCACTTGAGCTGGTCTTCCTCGAGGATGTGGGTGTACTCCACACCGACGTGGCGGCAGTAGGAATCGCGCAGCACCGACAGCACATCGCGCAGTTTCATCCGCTCTTCGCCGTGGAAACCGCCGACATTGAACTCGCGGTCCAGATCCCACAGGGTGAGGCCGTGCTGCGTGACGTCGAGGTCGGGGTGGCTGCGGAACTTATCCTTGACCAGGCGCAGCGGATCGGTGTCGGCCATCAGGTGACCGCGGTTGCGGTAGGCGGCGATCATCTCGAGCACCCGGGTGCTCTTGTCGACTCCGCGTTCCTTGATGTCCTTGCGCCAGCGCACCGGCTCGTACGGCACACCCAGACCGTGGAAGATCTCGTCGTAGAACTCGTCCGCGATGAGCAGCTTGTGGATGGTGCGCAGGAAATCGCCGGATTCCGCGCCCTGGATGATGCGGTGATCGTAGGTGGAGGTCAGCGTCATGAGCTTGCCGATACCGATATCGGCGATCCGCTCGTCGCTCATCCCCTGGAACTCCGCCGGGTACTCCATGGCGCCCGCGCCGATGATCGCGCCCTGGCCCTGCATCAGCCGCGGTACGGAATGCACGGTGCCGATGGTGCCCGGGTTGGTCAGCGAGATGGTCACCCCGCTGAAGTCCTCGGCGGTCAGTTTGCCGTCGCGGGCGCGGCGGACGATGTCCTCGTAGGCGGTGTGGAACTGACCGAAGGTCATATCCTCGGTGCCCTTGATGGCGGCGACGACCAGGGACCGGCTGCCGTCCTTACCGGGCAGATCGATGGCCAGACCGAGGTTGGTGTGCGCGGGGGTGACCGCGTTCGGCTTACCGTCGACCTCGGCGAAATGCCGGTTCATGTTCGGGAACGCCTTCACCGCCTGCACGATCGCGTAGCCGAGCAGATGGGTGAAGGAGATCTTGCCGCCCCGGGTGCGGGCGAGATGGTTGTTGATGACCAGCCGGTTGTCGATCATCAGCTTGGCCGGCACGGCCCGCACGCTGGTGGCGGTCGGGATGGTCAGCGACGCCGACATGTTCTTGGCGACCGCGGCGGCGGCACCGCGCAGCACCTTCTTCTCGTCCGCGGCCGGAGTCTGCTTGGGCGCACCCGAGGTGGCGGCGGCATTGGACGCCGGGGCCGGGGTCGTCTGCGGGGCCCGCTGCTGGGCGGCCGCGGTGGTCCGCGCGGCGGTGGTGGCGGCCGGGGCGGACTTCGGCGCGGCGGCCGGCGCGGACGTGGTGGCCGGCGCGGTCGGGGCGGTGGCCCGGGTCCGGACCGAAGAATTTTCGGCGGGCACGGCGGTAGGAGCGGATTTCACCGCCGACGTCGGAGCCGCCGGCGCCGGAGCAGACTGGGTGTTACCGGAATCACCGGAGATCTCCGGGGTGTAGTCGGCGAGGAACTCGTGCCAGCTGGCGTCGACCGAGGATGGATCCTGTTTGAACTTCTGATACATCTCGTCGACCAGCCACTGGTTCTGACCGAACTGGGATTTTGAGCTGCTCACAGCAGGTGTTCGCCTCATTTCGTTCTTCGCGCTGCGACGTTTGTGACGTGCCCGGCACAGGGCCTCGGTGGATGGGTACCGATACGCCCTGAAGACGAGGATATGCCCCCGCGCACATCCGCTCGGTCACCGACCACCGGACAATCCCGACCTCATTGTTGACGACTCGTCCTCGACCGAGAATATTCCTTCGCCGCTTCCGGCCGCTGTCCAGAGGCGGGCATAGTGCCCACCGGCCGCCACGAGCTCGGTATGAGTGCCCACTTCGACGATCCGGCCGTGCTCCACCACGGCGATCCGGTCGGCCCGCGCGGCCGTGGCCAGCCGGTGCGCGACCACCACGGTCGTGCGGTGGCGAGCCAGCGATCCGGTCGCGGCCAGCACTTTCTCCTCGGTGTCGGGGTCGAGGGTGGCGGTCGCCTCGTCGAGCAGCAACAGATCGGGGTCCACCAGCTGGGCACGGGCCAGCGCGATCAGCTGACGCTGACCCGCCGAGAGCCCGCGCCCGCGCTCGCCCACCGGCCGCCGGAATCCGCCGGGCAGGCCGGCGATCATCTCCCGCGCCCCGACCGCGCGGGCGGCCGTCTCGATCTCCGCCGCGGACGCGTCGGGTTTCCCGAATGCAATGTTGCTCGCGATATCGCCGGTGAACAGGTGAGCTTCCTGCGGGACCATCCCGAGCCGGGCGCGGTAGCGGTCCAGCCGGTAGTCGCGGATATCGACGCCGTCCACCCGGATGACCCCGGTATCGGCGCCGGAGAGGTCGTAGAGGCGGGCGAGCAGTTTGACGATGGTGGATTTCCCGGCGCCGGTCGCCCCCACCAGCGCCAGCGATTGCCCGGGCGCGACCGCCAGATCCACATCGTCGAGAGCGAAACGCTCGGTGCCCGGGTAGCGGAAACGCACCGCGTCGAGAGCCAGATCACCCCGCAGGCCCGCCGCGATCGGATCGGCGTCGGGCGGATCGGCACCGATGGAGGACGGGGTGCGCAGCAGCTCGCCGATACGGCGCAGACCCACCCGCGCCTGCTGGTACCCGTCGAACACCTGCGACAGCTGCTGGACCGGACCGAACAGCAGTTCCAGGTACAGCACGAAGGCGACCAGCGTGCCGGTGCTGGTGGTACCGGCGGCCACCGCGTGCGCCCCGGTGAACACCACCAGGGCCAGCGCCAGATCGGTCCACGCCGCCACGAACGCGAAGTACAACGCGATGGCGCGCTGCGCCCGCATCCGGCTGCGCCGGTACTTCGTGGAGTATTCGGCGAACCGGTGGGCCGCGAGCCGTTCGTGCCGATTGGCCTGCACCGCCCGCAGTCCCGCGATGTTCTCCTGGAAATCCGCGTTGACCGTGGAGACCCGTTCCCGGGAGACGGTGTAGGCCACCGAGGCGACCCGGCGGAACACCGCCGTGGCGATGATCAGCGGCGGCAGCACCCCGAGCAGGACCACCAGGGCGAGCCGCAGATCGATCACCACCAGCGCGACCGCGATACCGCCCAGCGACAGCACGCTCACCAGCGCGGTGGACACCCCGGTCTGCAGGAAGGTGGACAGGGCGTCCACATCGGTGGTCATCCGGGTCATGATCCGGCCGGACAGTTCGCGTTCGTAGTAGTCCAGGCCGAGCCGTTGCAGGTGGGCGTAACTGCGGACACGCAATCCGTACAGCACCCGTTCGCCGGTGCGGGAGGTGAACAGGGTGGTCGCGGCGGCCACCACCCAGCCCGCCAGCACCAGTCCGGTACCGAGTGCGGCCGACCAGGTGAGGGCGGCCGGCTGCCCACCGGTGACGCCGGCGTCGATCGCATGGCGGACCAGCGGCGGAAAACCGATCCCGATCAACGCGTCGAGTGCCAGCAGGGCCACCGAGGCCAGCACCAGGGTTCGCACCGGCCACAGCAGCCGGCCCAGCCGGAACCCCGGATCCGGCTCCCGGAGGCGGCGGGACTCGGCCGGCCCCGGCCGCTCGGTGGCGGCGGGCAGCGCGTCGATGGCACGGCGCAGTTCGGGGGTCGCGCCGAGGTCGGGCGTGGGGCCGAAGCGGTCGGCGGACGCGGCGGGAGGCAGCCGGTCGGGCTGGTAGACCGGGCCGGCGACCGGCACGGTGTCCGGTTCGGGCAGGCGGATCACCCGATCGGCATGGGCGAGGGTCGACTCGCGATGGGCCAGGATGATGGTGGTGCGGGTGCCCTGATCGGGCAGTGCGCCGAAGATGGCGGCCTCGGTCACCGCGTCCACCGCGGAGGTGGCGTCGTCGAGCACCAGAATGCGCGGCCGGGCCAGTAACGCCCGGGCCAGGGCGATGCGCTGCCGCTGACCACCGGAGAGGGTGAGCCCGCGTTCCCCGACGACGGTGTCGTAGCCGTCCGGCAGCTGTTCGATGAACTCGTCGGCGGCGGCCTGTCGCGCGGCGGCCCGGATCTCCTCGGGTGTGGCGTCGGGCCTGCCGAGGGCGATATTGGCGGCCACGCTGGAACTGAACAGGAACGGATCGTCGAAGACCACGCCCACCGCGGCGCGCAACTGCGCGGCGGACACCTCGGCGATGTCCACCGGCTGCGCGGCCCCGGCGCCCAGCAGCCGGATCCGGCCGGCATCGGGTGCGTAGAACCGGGGTAGCAGCAGCGACAGCGTGGTCTTGCCCGAGCCCGCCGGACCGATGATCGCCACCGTCTCGCCCGGCCGGACCCGCAGGTCCAGATCACGCAGGACCGGTTGCGCGGGGTCGAAGCCGAAGCTCACCCCGTCGAGTTCGATACCCAGCGGGCCCTCCGGCACCGGGACCGGTCGCGGCGGATCGGCCACCGCCGGACCGGCGTCGATCACCTGATACACCCGTTCGGCCGCGGCCCGGGTGAGCTGGGCCAGGATGAGCACCGACGCCATGGTGCGGGCGGTGGTGGTCATGGTGGTGACATAGGCGCTGAACGCGAGGAAGGTGCCGAGACCGATCTGGCCGTGCAACGCGAGCCAGCCGCCGACGGCGATCACCACCACCAGGCCCGCCTGCGGGATGGCCGCCAGTGTGGGGGAGAAGCGGGCATTGATCCGGGCCGCGCGCATCCGCTCGGCGAACAACCGGCGGCCGTGCTGTGCGAGCACATCGACCATCCGGGCTTCCTGGCCGAACCCCTTCACCACCCGGACCCCGGTGACCGTCTCCTCCACGTGCTGGGCGAGTTCGGCGGCCCGCTGCTGGGCCGACCAGGTGGCGGCGTGCAGCGTGGGCCGCATCCGGTACACCACCACGATCACCAGCGGCACCATCAGCAGCGCCACCGCCGCCAGCGGCGGGGACAACCACAGCATCACCGCGGCGGCGAGCACGAACTGCAGAAACGACATGCCCGAGAGCGGGGCCATCGCCAGCAGCGACTGCACCAGCTGGAGATCGGTGATCGAGCGGGAAACCACCTGCCCGGTGCGCAGCGCGTCCTGGCCGGCGCCGTCCAGCCGCTGCAACGATCCGAGCAGCTGCACCCGCAGCCCGTGCTGGACGTCCAGTGACAATTTGCCGGCCAGCATCCGCCGCCCGAAGGACGCCGCGAATCGGCCCGCCGCCAGCAGCGCCAGCAGCCCGGCGACGATACCGATCACCCGGGTGGCACCGCTGGTGGCCGAGTCCACGGCCCATTTGGTGAGCAGCGGTGCGATGATCTCGGCCGCCGCGCCGGCCACCAGAGCCACGGCGATACCGGCCAGCGTGCCCCCGAAACGCCGGCACTCAGACCACAGCCTGCGAAGCCATCCCGGCCGCGCGCCGCTACCCATGAGCCCCCCTTCACCTCGACCTGTCATCGACCATAACGACGCCCGGTGACAAGGTCTTGTTCCCGGCGCTCCCGTCGGCAGGTTCAGCGGATCACAGTTCGGCCCGGCGCAGCGCCCACCAGCCGGCCGCGCCGACCCCGACGGACCACAGCAGCAGCACCACGATCGCGGCGGGGGCGGGCGCCAGCAGATCGCTGTCGGTGAACGAGCCCACCAGGACGGTGCTCAGCGTCGCCGAACCGGGCAGCAGCGTCGCCGCGCCCGGCAGCCCGATCCCGGCGGTCACCACCCAGAGCAGCGGCTCGGCGACCAGCATCCAGACCAGCACCGCCCCGACCGCCAGTGCCGGTGAGCGCAGCAGCAGCCCGAGCCCGGTGCCGATCACCGCCCAGCACGCCGCGGCCAGCAGACCGCCACCGAGTACCGCGAACAAGGCGGCCGTGATCTCGAATTTGCCGCGGCCGAACAGCAGCAGGCAGACCATGGCCACGACCTCGACCGCCAGCGCGGCCACCACCGCGGCGGCGGCGGTCACCAGGTATTTCGACCCGGCCAGCCGGTCCCGGTCCATCGTGAACAGCGCGGTGGTCACCAGCGTGTTGTGCTGGTGTTCACCCGCCGCCCCCGCGGCCCCGAAAACGCCGGCCGCCACGACGACCGCGAACAGCGCCAGATAAAGCCCGATGGTCGCGGTACCGGTCACCGGATCGCTGTCCGGGTCACGCGGCCCGGCCATGATCGCGGTCACCGAGGTGGTCACGAGCGATATCGCGACCAGTGCTCCGGCCAGCACCCGGGGATAGCGCAGGGTCGCCGCTTTGCGGTACTCGGACAGGACCGGCGGAATCAGTTCCGCGGGTACGACGTCGATCATCGGGCAACCCCGTACGGCAGAGAGGCGGGCGGCGGCATACCGGGTCCGGCCGGCTGCGGCGCGGCCGCCTGGGTCAGGGAGGCGAGCACCCGGTCGGGATGGATCCGATCGGCGACTATACGGTCCAGCCGGACATTCGCGGCGCGGGCGGCGGCCACGATATCGTCCTCGGACGCGTCCGCCACCGCCAGTTGATCGTCGGGCCGGATCACCGCATCGGTGAAGCCGCGGGCGGCCAGGGCGGTGGCGACTGCGATGGACGACGAGGAGGCCACCACCAGACGGTCCGGGTTTCGGCGCCGCAGCCGGTCCGGGCTGCCCTGATAGACCACCGACCCGCCGCTCAGCACCACCAGATGGTCGGCGATCGGCAGCGCCGTCATCAGGCTGGGCGTGGTGAACAGTACGGTGCCGCCGCGCCGCGTGTGCTCCCGCAGGAAGCCCTGCAACCAGGACAGTTCGCCCAGCCGCATACCGGCGGTGGGATCATCGAGCACCAGCAGTGGCGGGTCGGGCAGCAGGGCCGTCGCCAGGGCCGCGCGGGTCTCCTCACCGGGGGTCAGATCGTCGGGGACGGCGCGGGCGCGCTCGATGAGACCGGTGATCTCCAGCACGGCGCGCACCCGGCGGTCCGGGCACCCGGCCGCGGCGGCATAGACCCGTAGATGGTCGCGGACCGTCCGGCGCGGATGCAGACCGCGCGGTGCGAGGACGGCGCCCACCGCCGCACTGCCGCGGCCGCCGGCCACCGTGGCCGACCCCGCCGTCGGCGGGAGCAGACCCAGCAGGATCCCGGCCACCGTCGACTTCCCGGAACCGGGCGGGCCCACCAGCGCCGCGCAGGTACCCGCCGCGACATCGAAGGAGATGTCCTGGGCGCCGATACTGAAATCCTCGTACCGCTTGGTCAGACCCCGGACCGTGATCGCCGGGCGCGCCGAGGGCGTCACCGCGACCCGGCCGGTGGCTGGGTCCCCCGCCGGCGTACCCCGGCCTCATCGCGCGGCAGTTCGCTCGGATCGGGCTGCGGCAGCGACTTCTTCGGCTGCTCCGGCGCGGTCGGCACCTGGGCGTCGATCACCATCTCGTCGGGGAAATACGCCGGCGCCGGACCGAATGCCTTACGCGCGTTGCTGACAGTCGCCTTGCCCAGCGCCCGGTTACCGACCCCGCCGATCACCGCGCCGATCCCGGCGGGCAACACCTTGCCCGCCATCAACGCGGCACGCTTGGTGATGAAGCGGACGATGAACCGCTTGAGCAGCGAATCGTTCATCCCGGACAGACCCGGGATCTTGTTGGCGAACACGGTGCCCCAGTTCTTGGCCGAGGTACCGACACTCTTCTGGACGATCTCCATCCCGCTGTCACCGAGCACCACCGCGAGCACCAGTGCCCGCCGCTGTTCGGTGTTCTCCGGCCGCACCCCGTGCACGGAGGCCACCGCCAGCGTGAACAACGCCGACGCCTCCATGAAGAACGTGGTCTCCGCGCTCACCGCCGCCAGCGCGGCGATGGTCCCCACTCCGGGAATCGCGGCCGACGCCCCGACCGCGCTACCACTGCCGGTCACGGCCAGCAGATACTGGCGTTCGAGCCGTTCGACGAGCTGCGCGGGCGACTCGTCGGGATGTGCGCGCCGCAAGCGCGCGACATACTTGGCGACGGCGGGTGCTTGTAGCCGGGAACCGTGATCCAGTGCCTCGACCACGGCCTTTTCCAATGCCCCGTTACGCACGGCGTCATCCCTCCTCTGCGGCCTCTGTGCACTGTAGGGCACGGCGGCCGGACGTTCGCTCTGACTTCTAACGGACTACCCCTTTCCTCGGTTCCGACTCGCGCGCAAGTTCTGTTGAACGGTGGTGCACGTTTTGTTGAACGGTGGGTGGCGGGCCGGTAGGTGCGGTGGAGCCGGGAGGTCCTTGTTGGTGAAGGCGAGGAAGGGACCTGCTCGTGGAGGTGGGGGTGTGGACCTGCTCGTGGAGGTGGGGGTGTGGACCTGCTCGGGAAGGTGGGGGTGTGGACCTGCTCGGGAAGGTGGGGGTGTGGACCTGCTCGGGAAGGTGCTGTGTTTTTGGCGCCGCCTGCGGCGTCGCGGGGTTGAGGCCCCCTTGTGTCTCGCCGTTTCGGCCTCGAGACTTGCGCCTGCGGCG
>NZ_JBKOOL010000102.1:0-20814 GCF_046764065.1 Nocardia sp. NPDC002869 | reverse complement strand
TGAACGGCGGGACCGAGGGGGCCTCGACCCCCGCGCCGCCGCAGGCGGCGCCAAAAGACACAGCCTCAGTCACGTTGGGAGAAGGATTTATTCGGCGCTGGAGTACTTTCGTGGCATGGAGGTTCTGCTGCACCAGATCGACGCGTTCGCCGACGCACCGTTCTCCGGGAACCCGGCGGCGGTGATGCCGTTGCCCACATGGTTGCCCGATACCGTGTTGCAACAGTTGGCCGAGGAGAACAATCTCGCCGAGACGGCCTTCTATACCTCCCGGTTACCCCCGGAGGCAGGGGTGCCGCCGGGGAGCCGGCCCGCCTACCATCTGCGCTGGTTCACGCCGATGACCGAGGTGGTGATGTGCGGGCACGCCACATTGGCGGCGGCGGCGCATATTCTCTGCGATATCCAGCCGGGCGAGGATCGGGTCGGTTTCTTCACCCATAGTGGCTGGTTGCGGGTGGATCGCACCGATGACGACGAGTACGTGCTGGATCTGCCCGCGGTGGCCTCTGTGCCGGCCGAACCGGATGCGGCACTGGTGGCGGCGCTGGGGGTGGAGCCGGTGCGGGTGTACTCGGGCGCGGATGTGGTCGTGGTGGTGGACAGTGAGCGGCAGGTCCGGGAGCTGGCACCGGCCCTGAGTGCCTTTCCGAAGGTGCAGCGGGGTGTGGTGGTCACCGCCCGGGGGGACGAGGTGGATTTCGTCTCGCGGTTCTTCGCGCCGGGGGTGGGGGTGCCGGAGGATCCGGTGACCGGTTCGGCGCATGCCCAGCTGGCGCCGCTGTGGAGTGCCGAGCTCGGGCGCAGCAGGTTGACCGCGCGTCAGCTGTCCCGGCGGGGTGGCTCGCTCGGGGTCGAGCTGGTCGAGGACCGGGTGTTGCTGACCGGTCGCTGCCACCGCTATCTGGACGGTGTGGTGACACTGGATTTCTGATCAGGCCGGTGGGACGGGCCCGTCGTCCGGTGGCGGGCCCACGGGGTCGGGGCTGTCGGGGAGCAGGGGGCCGACGGCGAACCGTCCGGCGACGGCGTCGGCCGGTAGCGCGTGCACCGCGCGGATCCCGGGCTGCCCGGCGAGCTCGCGGAGCCGGGGCAGCGGGGCCCGGACGACGACACCGGGGGAGCAGGCGCAGTCCGCGCGCAGGCGCGCGATGGCCACGTCCAGGGTGCGGGCGGTGCGGTCGTCGCCGACATAGCGGCGTTGATCGGCCAGTTGCCAGGCGGCGTCCGCGCCGGAGCGCCGCAGAGCGACGTCACCGGCGGGGGTCTGGACCGCGACCAGCGGGGTCGCGACCCGGGGGAGCGGGACCCGGTACAGCGCCTGGCCGATGCGTAGTTCCCCGACCTGGCCGCGTAACTCCGTAGCGGGCCGGTACTCGGTGAACGACACCAGCGCCCACCGGTCCGCACTGTCTGTCCCGGCGAGCGATTCCCGGGCCCGGTCGAGGTATTCGGCGATGGACTCGCCCTGGTCGGGTCCGAGGCGGTCGGTGGAGACGGCCTCCTCGGCCGGGGGGACCAGGTAGCCGAGTGCGAGGACGAAGACACCGCAGGCGGCCGCGGCCGCGCCGTAGCCGAGCCCCCGGCGGATATTGCGGGGCCGGTGCGGCGGGGCTGCGGGTCTCTCGGGCATAGGCGGTCAGGCGTCGCGTAGCACGCGCAACGCGTGGGTGAGGTCGTCGGGGTATTCGCTGGTGATCTCCAGGTAGCGGCCGTCGGCGGGGTGCTGGAAGCCCAGCGATCGGGCGTGCAGCCATTGGCGTTGCAGTCCGAGCCGTTCGGCGAGCCGGGGATCGGCGCCGTAGGTGAGATCACCGCAGCAGGGGTGCCGGATGGCGGAGAAGTGCACCCGGATCTGATGCGTGCGGCCGGTTTCCAGATGGATATCGAGCAGGCTCGCCGCCTGGAACGCTTCCACGGTGTCGTAGTGGGTGACGCTGGGCCTGCCGTCGGAGGTGACCGCGAATTTCCAGTCGTTACCGCGGGCGCGGCCGATGGGGGCGTCGATGGTGCCGCTGCTGGGGTCGGGGTGGCCCTGGACCAGGGCGTGGTAGCGCTTGTCCACGGTGCGCTGTTTGAACGCGCGTTTGAGCACGGTATAGGCGTGCTCGGACTGGGCCACCACCATCACTCCGGAGGTGCCGACATCGAGGCGGTGCACGATGCCCTGCCGTTCGTGCGCGCCGGAGGTGGAGATCCGGTAGCCGGCCGCGGCCAGCCCACCGACCACGGTGGGTCCGCTCCATCCGACTCCGGTGTGCGCGGCGACGCCGACCGGTTTGTCGACGGCGACGATATCGTCGTCGGCGTAGAGGATCTTCATACCCTCTACGGGTTCGGCTTCGATACCCAGCTCCCGGCGCGGTTCGGGGAACACCACTTCGAGCCAGGCGCCCGCGGTGAGCCGGTCGGATTTGCCGGCGGCCACTCCGTCGAGCTGCACCGACCCTTCTTCGGCCAGGACCGCGACCGCGGTCCGGGACAGTCCGAGCAGCCGCGCGAGGCCGGCGTCCACCCGCATCCCGTCGAGTCCGTCGGGGACGGGCATCGTCCTGGTCTCTCTCATGCGGCGGTCTCCTTGCCCTCGGCGGTGGCGGACGTTCCGGGCCCCTTGCCGGCGGTGGACTCCGGAGCGGCGCCGGCCGCGGAGTCCTCGGGTGCGGCGTCACCGGCGGAGCGGTCCCGGCCGGGGCCGGGCTCGTCGGGCGGGGCCGGGGCGGAATCCGTGGTGGACGCAGGCTGGTCCTTGTCCTTGTAGCGGGTGCCGTCGGGTTCGAAACCGAAGACGGTGAGCGTCACCAGCAGGATCGCCCCGCACACGATCGAGGAATCGGCCACATTGAACACCGGCCACCAGCCGACCGAGACGAAATCCACCACATGACCCTGTAGCGGGCCCGGCGCGCGGAACAGCCGGTCCATCAGGTTGCCGAGCGCGCCGCCGAGGACCCCGCCGAGTCCGATCGCCCACAGGGTCGAGCGCAGGGTGCGGCCGATGCGCAGCACCCCGATCACCACCGCGGTCGCGATCAGGGTCAGCAGCCAGGTCATGCCGGTGGCCATGGAGAACGCGGCGCCCGGATTGCGCACCAGTACCAGTTCCACGAAGTCACCGATGATCGACACCGGTTCGCCGGGACGTATCCGCGCGACCACGATGATCTTGGTGACCAGGTCGAGCGCGAACAGCGTCGCGGCGACCGCCAGCAGTAGCCGCAGCCGCTGCCGCGGCTGCGCGCCGGTCCTGCCGGGGCGGTCGTCGGGGTCCTGCTCTGGCGTAGGCCGGTCCTCACTCACGCCGACCATCATCTCTCGAGGAGGGACGGGCCAGTACCGTGGGCACCCGGGCGCACCGGTGACGGGCCGCCGCCCCGGTGTGTCGCGGCGCCGGTGCCGGTGCCGGGCGGTGCTTCCGGAAGTCGGCGCGATGTCCCAGCCCACGCTCAGGTACGCCTCGTAGGCTGTCGGGCGTGACGGTGTTGTGTTCGGTTCCCACGCCCCGCCTGGCAAGGTCCAGAGTGCTGATGGTGGTTCTCGCGGTGGGTCTCACCGCTTTCGGTTCCGGCTGCGGCGACGGCGGCGACTCCGGGGCGGAGGCCGACGGCACCGAGCCGCTCGGAATAGGCGAGGTCACCGTGCCGATCGCGGCGGCCGTGGTCACCACGGTGGACCATGGCGAGGAGCCCCGTTCGATGTTGCGGCCGTCCTACTTCGACGGCACGATCCAGGCGGTGACGTTGCGCACCGATCACCGTATCCAGCAGCAGATCGATTCCCAGCAGGTCCGCGATTTCTCCAGTCCGGCGCTGACCATCCCGATGACGGCCACCACCGATGCCGACGGGGTGGAGCTCACCCTCGGTTCGGTGACGACTTCCGATCCGGCGTTGTCGGAGGCGCTGACCGCCGCCGACGGGACGCACGCCGGGTTCGAGATGAGCGAACTCGGCGGGATCACCGCGCTGCGTCTGGCGCCCGCTCCCGACACCTCCAATTCCGCGCGAGCTGCCCTGGAGCAGGCTTTCTACCAGGCGGTCTACCGATCCATCACCTTCCCCGACGAACCGGTCGGGGTGGGCGCGATATGGCGGGTACAGCAGACCGTGGGCGGCGGCGTCGACCTCGACCAGGTCACCACCGCGACCCTGGTCGCCCGCGACGGTGGGCGGTTGTCCATCCGGCTCGACGTCATCCAGACGCCGAAATCGAGTATCTGGGATCTGCCGAACGAGGCCGGCATGCTCGATATCGAGGACTACGCGATGCAGGGCAGCGGAGATATCACCGTGGATCTCGGCCTGCCGCTGCCGGTGGCCGGGTCGATCTCGATCGGCGGCCACCAGTTCTACCGCGACCCGCGCACCTCGACGGTACTGCGTCAGGTCATCGAGACGAACGTCAGCTGGGGCGGCTGATCCGGCGGCCGTGTTCGTCCACGGCCCTCGGCGGGAACCGGGCATAGGCTCACAGGTGTCCGACACAACTCTCCGAGACCGGAGGTCCCGTGATGTCCGATGTTCGCCCTGTTCCCGAAGGTTATCCCACTATTTCCCCCGGTCTGGCGATCGCCGGGGCAGCGGACGCGGTGGAGTTCTACAAACGGGTGCTGGGGGCCACCGAACGGATGCGGATCCCGGGTCCCGGCGACACCGTGATGCACTGTGAGCTCCTGATCGGCAATTCGGTGCTGATGCTCGGTGATCCGGCCCCCGATATGGCGTTCCGGGACCCGCGTTCGATCGGTGGCACCCCGGTCAACCTCTATGTCTACGTACCGGATATGGACGCGGCCCACGCGGCGGCGCTCGCCGCCGGCGCCACCGAGATCAGCGCCCCGCAGACCCAGTTCTACGGTGACCGGACCGGTTCGTTCGTGGACCCGTGGGGGCATCAGTGGACCGTCGCCACCCATGTGGAGGATATCGAGCCCGAGGAGATGCAACGGCGGATGGACCAGCTCGGATCCTGATCGGCTCCGAACCCCCGTACCGGACCCCCGTACCGGACCCGCGGCCGGACCCCGATGACTACGATGGGCGAGTCGAAGGAGCAGGAAGGGTCTGGCGGATGCGGGTGCTGGCCGTGGACGACGAGCAGCCGGCGCTGGACGAGCTGCTCTACCTGCTGCGCGCCGAACTCGCGGTGACCGAACTGCACGGCGCCGCCGACGCGACCGGCGCGCTGCGGATCCTGCGGGCGCACGCGGTCGACGCGGTCTTCCTGGATATCAATATGCCGGGCCTGGACGGTATGGAACTGGCCGGGGTGCTCGCCGAATTCGTGCACCCGCCGGCGATCGTCTTCGTCACCGCGCACGAGGACCACGCGGTGGCCGCTTTCGACCTGGGCGCGGTGGACTACCTGCTCAAACCGGTGCGCGGGCAGCGGCTGGGGGCCGCGGTGCGGCGGATCGCCGACCGCCGGACCCGCGCGGAACCGGAGCCGGGGGCGGCCGGGGGCCACGAAGTCATTCCGGTCGAGCTGGGCGGGGTCACCACGCTGGTGCACCGGTCCCAGGTGAACTGGGTGGAAGCCGAAGGCGACTACGCCCGGCTGCACACCGATACCGGTTCCCATCTGGTGCGCATCCCGCTTTCGGCGTTGCAGGACCGCTGGCGCGAGGATTTCCTGCGGGTGCACCGCTCGTATCTGGTGGCGCTCGGGCGGGTGACCGGGCTGCGGACGGTGGGCTCGGGCACGCTGGTGTGTCTGCGCGGGGCGCAGCGGGTGGAGCTTCCGGTGAGCCGTCGCCAGGTGCGCGAACTCAAACAGCGACTGGTGCACGGACCGCATCCGTCGCCGGACCGGCGATGATCGGTCCCGCCCCGCGGCCACCCCGCCGGCGGGTGGTGCTCGCCGAACGCCGAGGCGCGCGCCGCGTCCGGACCCGGGTGGAGGTCGCCGAACAGACCGAGATCGGCGAGGCGCTGATCGGCGGGCTCATCCGGGCGCAACTGGGGCTGGCCCTGAGCTGTGGTCTGGTGATCGCGCTGCTCCTCGCCGCGCTTCCGCTGCTGTTCGGGGTCACCGCGATCGCCGAGACCGTGGTGCTGGGTATCCGGCTGCCGTGGCTGGTGCTCGGCGGAGCCGCCTACCCGCTGCTGTGGCTCACCGGGCGGGTGTACCTGCGGCTGGCCGAGCGCAACGAGAACGATTTCCTCGAGCTGACCGGTGATTGAGCGGCCCGCGCCGGGGGCACCGACCGGGCCGAGGGGCAGGCCGGGATGGTGACCGCATCCGGCCTCACGGTGGCGGCACTGCTCGCGGCGGCGCTGGCGACCGTCGTCCTCGGTGTGTACGGCGTGCGCTGGGCTCGCACGACCTCGGATTTCCTGGTGGCCTCCCGCAGTGTCGGCCCACGCTGGAACGCCGCTGCCGTCTCCGGTGAGTATCTGTCCGCCGCGTCGTTCCTCGGGGTCGCCGGGCTGATCGCCAAATACGGCGCCGATGCCCTGTGGTACCCGGTGGGTTTCACCGCCGGGTATCTGGCGCTGCTGCTCTTCGTGGCGGCGCCGCTGCGGCGGTCGGGGGCCTACACCGTGCCGGATTTCGCCGAGTTCCGGTGGGGGTCGCCGCGGTTGCGCCGCCTCGCCGCCGTGGTGGTGGTGCTGGTGTGCGCGGTGTACGTGATCCCGCAGTTCCAGGGCGCCGGGCTGACGTTGCGCATTCTGCTGGGCGTACCGGGCTGGGTGGGGGCGGTCGCGGTGGCGGTGATCGTGGTGGCCAATGTGGTTTCCGGGGGGATGCGGTCGATAACCCTGGTCCAGGCCTTTCAGTACTGGCTGAAACTGACCGCGGTGGCGCTGCCCGCGCTCGTTCTGCTGATGCATTTCTTCGCCGCCGAGCGGCCCGGCGGCGATCGCGAACTCGGCGCGCCCGCCCCGCCGACGGTGAGCGAACAGACCACGGTGGAGGTGACCACCCCGGTACTCGTGCAATTGGCCGCACCGCAGTGGGTCTCGGTGCACGGGGTCCTGGACGACCGCGCGATGGACGGCCCGGTCCTGCTGGCGGCGGGTATTCACGAATTGGCCCGGGACACCCGGCTGGTGCTCGACCCGGGTGCGGCGGTGCCGGTGGTGGCGGGCGCCCCGGCCGACGGCGCGCACTGGCTGCTGCCCGGCGGCGGTTTCGCCGGACCGCATCCGCGGTATCAGGTGTACTCGCTGATGATCGCCACATTCCTGGGCACCATGGGATTACCGCATGTCCTCGTGCGCTTCTACACCAACCGCGACGGCCGGGCCGCCCGCTCCACCGCGCTCGCCGTGATCGCGCTGGTCGGCACCTTCTATCTGTTCCCGGTGTTGCTGGGTGTCTTCGCCCGGCTCTATGTGCCGCAACTGCTGATCACCGGGACCTCCGACGCCGCGGTTCTGCTGCTGCCCTCGTCGGCGCTGGCGGGGCTGCCCGGGCAACTGCTGGCGGCGCTGGTCGCGGCGGGCGCCATGGCCGCTTTCCTGTCTACATCCTCGGGGCTGGTGGTGAGTATCGCCGGCGTGCTGAGTACGGATGTGCTGCGCGGGCGGATCCGGGACTTCCGGGTCGCGGCGCTGGCGGCCGGCGCGGTACCGCTGACACTGTCACTGGGCGTGGTCTCGCTGGACCTGTCCCGCACCGTGGGGCTGGCGTTCTCGCTCGCGGCCGCGACCCTGTGCCCGCTGCTGGTGCTCGGAATCTGGTGGCGCGGCCTCACCGCGGTGGGCGCGGCCGCGGGTCTGGTGACCGGTGGCACCGTGGCGGGCGCGGCGACCCTGGTCTCCGTGCTGGGCGGCGTCTCCGGCCACCTGGCGGACGGCTGGGCCGCGGCGCTGCTCGGCTATCCCGCGGCCGTGGCGGTGCCGCTGGCCTTCGCGACCATGGTGCTGGTCAGCCGCTGGACCCCGCGACCGCCGGGAGTGGGCCGGGCGTTCGTCCGGATGCATGCCCCGGAGCGGCTGGGCATGGGCGCCGACCGCGTGCCCGGCCACCGGCCGGACTGATCCGCGGCAGCGACCGGGCCCGACCGCTCGTCGCGGCCCAGCGACCGCTCACCGCACACTTCCCCGTCTCCACCGAGTGACTCCCGTCACAAGGGTCTCGAATCGCCTTCGGGCCGCTACCTTCTGCTCAGGTAATACACGTCACATGATGAGGGACCCGGCATGACCGATATCGATCTCGACAAAAGCGGGGAGCGGGCCGACCCGCCGCCCGATTTCGTCGCCGCGCAGGCGAGCCCGGAGTTCCAGGAACTCCGTAACCGCCTGCGCCGCTTCATTTTTCCCATGGCCGCCCTGTTCCTGCTCTGGTACCTCGGTTATGTGCTGCTCGGCGCCTATGCGCACGATTTCATGGCCACTCCGGTGTTCGGTGAGATCAATATCGGACTGCTGCTGGGGCTGGGCCAGTTCGTCTCGACCTTCCTGATCACCGGCCTCTATGTCCGGTTCGCCAACCGGGAATTGGACCCGCGGGCCGCCGCGCTCCGCGCCGAACTGGAAGGAAACCGCTCGTGACCACGCTGCAGGCCGCCGACGCCACGGTCGGTAATCCGGTCGCCAATATCGCCATCTTCGCGCTGTTCGTCGTGGTCACCATGATTGTGGTGTTCTGGGCGGGCCGTAATACCTCCGGCGCCACCGACTATTTCACCGGTGGCCGCGGTTTCACCGGGCCGCAGAACGGGATCGCCATCGCCGGGGACTATCTGTCCGCGGCGAGTTTCCTCGGGATCGCCGGCGCCATCGCGGTCTACGGCTACGACGGCTTCCTCTATTCGATCGGCTTCCTCGTCGCCTGGCTGGTGGCGCTGCTGCTGGTGGCCGAAATGCTGCGGAACACCGGCAAGTTCACCATGGCCGATGTGCTGAGCTTCCGGCTGAAGCAGCGGCCCGTGCGCACCGCGGCCGCGATCAGCACCCTGGCCGTCTCGCTGTTCTACCTGCTCGCCCAGATGGCCGGCGCCGGTGGTCTGGTGGCCTTGCTGCTGGATGTCTCCAGTAAGACCGGGCAGGCCGTGGTGATCGCCGTGGTCGGTGTGCTGATGATCGTGTACGTGCTGGTGGGCGGAATGAAGGGCACCACCTGGGTGCAGATCATCAAGGCGGTCCTGCTCATCGCGGGCGCCGCGGTGATGACGGTGATGGTGCTGGCGAAGTTCGGGTTCGATCCCTCCGGCATCCTTTCCGGCGCGCAGAGCGCGATCGGCGGGTCCGAGAACGCGAAGGTGGCCGCGCGGGATGTCCTCGCCCCCGGCGCGCAGTACGGCGGCAGCGAGATGTCGAAACTGAACTTCGTCTCGCTCGGCCTGGCGCTCGTACTGGGCACCGCGGGTCTGCCGCATGTACTGATGCGCTTCTACACCGTGCCGACCGCCAAGGAGGCCCGGCGCTCGGTGGTCTGGGCGATCGCGCTGATCGGCGCCTTCTACCTGTTCACCCTGGTGCTCGGCTACGGCGCGGCGGCGATCGTCGGCCCGGACCGGATACTCGGCGCGGCCGGCGGACAGAACGCCGCGGCGCCGCTGCTGGCCTTCGAACTCGGTGGCGTGATCCTGCTGGGCATCATCTCGGCGGTGGCGTTCGCGACCATTCTCGCGGTGGTCGCCGGACTCACCATCACGGCATCGGCGTCGTTCGCCCACGATATCTACGCCAATGTCATCCGGCGCGGTAAAGCCGACGACGCCGCCCAGGTCCGGGTCTCCCGGATCACCGCGGTGGTGATCGGCCTGCTGGCCATCGCCCTGGGCATCCTGGCCAACGGCCAGAACATCGCCTTCCTGGTGGCGCTGGCGTTCGCGGTCGCCGCCGCGGCGAACCTGCCGACCATTCTGTACTCGCTGTTCTGGCGGCGGTTCAACACCACCGGCGCGCTGTTCAGCATGTACGGCGGACTGATCTCCACGGTCGTGCTGATCGTGTTCTCCCCCGCGGTCTCCGGATCGCCGACCGCGATGCTGCCGGATCTGGATTTCGACTGGTTCCCGCTGTCCAATCCGGGGATCGTGTCCATTCCCCTGGCGTTCGTGCTCGGCGTGATCGGCACCTACCTCGGCGGCAAGGACACCGAAGATCCGGTCAAGGCCGCGGAAATGGAGGTCCGGGCACTGACCGGCGTCGGCGCCGAAAAAGCGGTCGCGCACTGAGCGCGGGCCCGGATGCCGTGTCGGCGGTATCCGGGCCCCGCACTGCTCGGCGCAGGCCGGCCGGACCCCGCTCTGTGAGGGTGAGCGGGGCTCGGCCGTTTTCGCGTCACGGCCGGATTCCGGGGCGGAACTTGGGCACCCGCATGCTCACTCTGGTCCCGGCGCCGGGCGCGGTATCGACCACCAGTCCGTAGTCGTTGCCGAAGGCAGCCCGCAATCGGTCGTCCACATTGGCCAGGCCGATATGCGCTCCCTCCGCGGCCGTGTCCAGGGAGCCGGACCGCAGCAGGTCGGGATCCATACCGGCACCATCGTCCTCCACACTGAGTACACAGTCGGTCCCGGCGTCGAGGGCTTCGATGGTGACCGTGCCACCGCCCGGCGTGGCCGCCAGCCCGTGGCGTACGGCGTTCTCCACCAGCGGTTGCAGGGCGAGGAACGGCAGGGTGACGCCGAGCACCTCGGGGGCGATCCGCAACCGCACCTGCAGCGCCGGCCCGAACCGGGCGCGTTCGAGTTCGAGATAGCGCTCGATATTGCTGAGTTCGTCGGCCAGCACCGTGTACTCCCCGGCGTCGCGGAACGAATACCGGGTGAAATCGGCGAAATCCAGGATGAGTTCCCGGGCCCGGTCCGGGTCGGTGCGGACGAACGAGGCGATGGTGCTCAGGGCGTTGTAGATGAAATGCGGGCTGATCTGGGCCCGCAGCGCGCGGACCTCGGCACGGTCGAGCCGGGCCCGGGAGGCGTCGAGTTCGGCGAGTTCCAGTTGGCCGCACGCATACCGGGCGACTTCGGCCAGCGCACCGAGCGCGCCGGGGCCCGGCCGGCTGCCGGTGACCATGCCCAGCGCCCCCACCACGGTGCCGTTGTCACTGAGCAACGGCTGGGTGACCAGGGTGCGCCCCGGATGATCGGTCTCGGGCAGATGCGCCAGTACGGGCCGCTGCGCCGCGACGGCTCGCCGGGCCGTCCCGGTGAACTCGGCCGCCACCGGCTCGTGCATGCCGTCCCAGGCGAGGAGCGCCCCCTCTGGATCGCTCACCCCGAGCCCCTCGGCCCCGACCAGGGCCCGCAGATGCGGGGCGGCCTCCTGTGCGGACATCCGGGTGAGGCCCCGGCGCAGCGGCCGGGCCGCCAGGGAGGCGGTGTGCAGCGCCGTGTGCACCGCGCGTTCGGCGGGGGTGGTGACCATCCGCCGCGGCCGCGCCCAGACCAGCAGCGCCGCGGCGATCAGGACCGCCGCGCCGGACACGGTGAGCAAGGTCGCGGTCATCGCACTCCCTGTCCCGTCCCGGCCGTCGCGCCGCTGTACCGATCCGCCGACCCGCCGCGCGGCATCGCCGGCGACCGACCCGGGCATATGTTACGAGCCGGTGCACCGGCGGCTCACGCGGCCCGGATCGCCGGTGGCCACTGCGGCTCGCCGTACCCGTTACGCCCGCCCCGGATCGCCGGTGACCGCGGCCGTCCGGGCGTAATTATCAGGCCCGCCGGGCCATGCCGTGGTCCGGCCGCCCGGCCGGTCGGTGCGGTCCGGCTCGCCGACGGGGGCCGGCCATCGTCTCACGCTTCCCGCGGCAACCGCCATTGCCGCGGGAAACCTTCTCCGGAAGCGATGACCGGCCCGCGTCGGCGAGCCGAGGTCGGAGATCCGGCGTCGCGAGCGCGCCGGGTGGAAGGAGTCGAGGAAGGGACGTCGGGCCGCCCGGGACCGATTACGCCGAACGGGCCGGAAGCTGTCTGCGGGGGCCGGTGATCACCCCTGGTACTTCTGGACGACGAATTCCACCGACCCCGATTCGGGGGTGTGGGCCGCGCCGACGGTGACGGTCGCGGTGAAACGCCCGATCCCGGGACGGAACAGGGCCGAGCGGCCGTCGTTCATCCAGTACCCCGGGCCGGTCGCGTTCTGGGTGGCCGACCCGGTCTCGCCGGTGTCGAGGTTGCGCCAGTTCAGGGTGATCGGCAGGGTGCACGACCCGATGCCGAACATGATGGTCGAGACGGTGAACGACGCGTGCTCCGGATAGCCGGGACCGTTGACCGAGGTGTCGACCTGGGCGACGCACGGGCCGTCGGTGAGGGAGTAGATCGTCCGGAACGAGCCGCCGTCGGCCGCGGCGGGAGCGGCGGTGGCCGCCAGCGTCCCCACCGCGAGCGCGGCGGCGGGCAGAGCGAGCGCGGTCCTGCGTGCTGTCATCGTTCACCTCGCTGGTCGGTCGTGCACGTGCGGGGTCGATCAGGTGCCGGGCGGAGATCCGCCGGATGTGACGCGGCACGACCCTACCAGTGACCGAGCGTGCCGGGGGCCGAATCGGTTTCCCGCGCCGGGACACCTAAGCCGACACGCCCGGGCCCCGCGGGCACGCCCATCCGGCGCCGAACCGGTCGGACGGTGCGCATAAACTCGCTACACCAACCCCCGCCGAGCCATTGGGAGGAAGGACAGATCTTGGCCGCCTCGTCCGGATTCGTTCATCTGCACAACCACACCGAGTACTCGATGCTCGATGGTGCCGCCAAGATCTCACCATTGTTCGCCGAGGCCGACCGCCTCGGTATGACCGCGGTGGGGATGACCGACCACGGCAACATGTACGGTGCGGCCGAGTTCTTCCACTCGGCGAAGAAGGCCGGGATCAAGCCGATCATCGGGATCGAGGCCTATATCGCTCCCGGCTCCCGGTTCGACACCAAGCGTATCCAGTGGGGCGATCCCAGCCAGAAGAGCGACGATGTCTCCGGTTCCGGCGCCTACACCCATATGACCATGGTCGCCGAGAACGCGACCGGGCTACGGAACCTGTTCAAACTGTCCTCGCTGGCAAGTATCGAGGGCCAGCTCGGTAAATGGGCCCGGATGGACGAGGAACTCATCGCCGCCCACGCCGAGGGCATCATCGCCACCACCGGCTGCCCGTCCGGTGAGGTGCAGACCCGGCTGCGGCTGGGGCACGAGCGCGAAGCGCTGGAGGCCGCCGCCAAATGGCAGGAGATCTTCGGCCGCGACAATTTCTTCCTCGAGGTGATGGACCACGGCCTGTCCATCGAGACGCGGGTCCGCCAGGGCCTGATCGAGGTCGGCCGGGCGCTCGACATCCCACCGCTGGCCACCAACGACTGTCATTACGTCACCAAGGAACACGCCCGCAACCACGAGGCGCTGCTGTGTGTCCAGACCGGGAAGACCCTGTCCGATCCCACCCGGTTCAAATTCGACGGTGACGGCTACTACCTGAAATCCGCCGACGAGATGCGCGCGCTCTGGGACGCCGAGATCCCCGGCGCCTGCGACAACACCGTGTGGATCGGGGAACGGGTCCAGTCCTACGCCGAGGTATGGGAACACCGCGACCGGATGCCGGTCTTCCCGGTGCCCGAGGGCGAGGACCAGTCCGGCTGGCTGCGCAAGGAAGTGCACCGCGGCCTGGAACGGCGTTTCCCGAACGGGGTGCCGCGCGAGTACATCGAACGCGCCGAGTTCGAACTCGACGTGATCATCGAAATGGGTTTCCCGGCCTACTTCCTGGTGGTCGGTGACCTGATCAACCATGCCCGCGAGGTCGGCATCCGGGTCGGCCCGGGCCGTGGTTCGGCGGCCGGATCGCTGGTCGCCTACGCCATGGGCATCACCAATATCGACCCGATCCCGCACGGGCTGCTGTTCGAGCGCTTCCTCAATCCCGAACGCGTCTCGATGCCCGATATCGATATCGACTTCGACGATCGCCGCCGCGGTGAGATGGTGCGCTACGCCACCGACCGCTGGGGCAGCGACCGGGTGGCCCAGGTCATCACCTTCGGCACCATTAAAACCAAAGCCGCCATCAAGGATTCGGCGCGCGTCCAGTTCGGTCAGCCCGGGTTCGCCATCGCCGATCAGATCTCCAAGGCGCTGCCGCCGCCGATCATGGCCAAGGACATCCCGCTGTCGGGGATCATGGACCCCCAGCACGAGCGGTACAAGGAAGCCGCCGAGGTCCGCGAACTCATCGGCAGCAACCCCGATGTCGCCAAGATCTACGAGACCGCCCGCGGCCTCGAGGGCCTGATCCGTAACGCGGGCGTGCATGCCTGTGCGGTCATCATGTCCTCCGAACCGCTGATGGAGGCGATCCCGCTGTGGAAGCGGGCGCAGGACGGCGCCATCATCACCGGCTGGGACTATCCGTCGTGTGAGGCCATCGGCCTGTTGAAGATGGACTTCCTGGGCCTGCGCAACCTCACTGTCATCGGTGACGCGCTGGACAACATCAAATCCAATCGCGGTATCGACCTCGATATGGACAATCTGCCGCTCGACGATCCGGCCACCTACGAACTGCTCTCGCGCGGTGACACTCTCGGCGTCTTCCAGCTCGACGGCAGCGCCATGCGCGATCTGCTGCGCCGGATGCAGCCCACCGGCTTCGAGGACATCGTCGCGGTGCTCGCGCTGTACCGCCCCGGGCCGATGGGCATGAACGCGCACAACGACTACGCCGATCGCAAGAACGGCCGGCAACAGGTCAAGCCGATCCACCCCGAACTGGAAGAACCCCTGAAGGAGATCCTCGCCGACACCTTCGGCCTGATCGTCTATCAGGAACAGATCATGCAGATCGCGCAGAAGGTCGCCGGGTATTCGCTCGGCCGAGCCGATATCCTGCGCCGCGCGATGGGTAAGAAGAAAGCCGAAGTACTCGAGGCCGAATTCGAGGGCTTCGAGGCCGGTATGCAGTCCAACGGCTTTTCCAAACCGGCGATCAAAGCACTGTGGGACACGATTCTCCCGTTCGCCGGTTACGCGTTCAACAAATCGCATGCCGCGGGCTACGGGCTGGTCTCCTTCTGGACCGCCTACCTCAAGGCCAACTACAAGGCCGAATACATGGCGGGTCTGCTCACCTCGGTCGGTGACGACAAGGACAAGGCCGCGATCTATCTGTCGGACTGCCGCAAACTCGGTATCACCGTGCTGCCGCCGGATGTGAACGAATCGGAGACCAACTTCGCCTCGGTCGGCACGGATATCCGGTTCGGGCTCGGCGCGGTGCGCAATGTCGGTCAGAACGTGGTGAACTCGATCATCAACGCCCGCACCGAGAAATCGAAGTTCACCGATTTCTCCGATTACCTCAACAAGATCGATACGGTGGCCTGCACCAAGAAGGTCACCGAATCGCTCATCAAGGCGGGGGCCTTCGATTCGCTGAACCACCCCCGCAAGGGGCTCATGCTGGTGCACTCGGACGCCATCGACGCGGTCATGTCGACCAAGAAGGCCGAGGCCATCGGCCAGTTCGACCTGTTCGGCGGAATGGACGACGACAGCGGCGAATCGGTGGCGTCGGTCTTCGATGTGAAGGTGCCCGACGAGGAGTGGGAGAGCAAACACCGCCTCGCGCTGGAGCGGGAGATGCTCGGACTCTACGTATCCGGTCATCCGCTCAACGGCGTCGACCACGTGCTCGCCGCCCAGGCCGATACCCAGATCCCGACCATTCTCGAGGGCGATATCAAGGACGGTACCCAGGTCACCGTCGGCGGCATCCTCGCCTCGGTGAACCGCCGGATCAACAAGAACGGTCTGGCATGGGCATCCTGCCAGCTCGAGGATCTCACCGGCGGTATCGAAGTACTGTTCTTCCCGCAGGCCTATTCCGTGTACGGCATGGATGTGGTGGAGGATGCGGTGGTCCTGGTGAAAGCCCGCGTCTCCATGCGGGACGACCGGATCTCGCTCATCGCCAACGATCTCGCCGTACCGGATCTGTCGGCGATCGGGGTGGCGAAACCGCTGGCCGTCACCATTTCCACCCGGATGTGTACTCCGGATAAGATCGGCGAGCTGAAGCGAGTGCTGTCCCGGCATCCGGGGACCTCGGATGTGCACGTCCGGCATGTGGGCGCGCGGGAGAAGACGACCCTGCTGAAACTGGACGACAGTTTGCGGGTGGAGCCGTCGTCTGCACTCATGGGTGATCTGAAGGCCCTGCTCGGGCCGAGCTGCCTGGCGAGCTGAGCGTTCCGGGCGGGTGGCTGTTGTGCCGCCTGCCCGGCCGCCGCCTGCTGTGCCGCCTCGAGGATCGAACGACCGAGTTTCCCCGGCGCTGACCGTTTGAACGTCTCCGGGGGCGAGGTGCACTTCCACCGGTATTCCGGCGCAGACCCGTTCGCGCAGTGGCTCATCGGTCTTCGTCCCACAGGCCACATCCACCAGGCGCGGTACGAAACGGTCGCGACAGATGCCCACGTTCTCTACTCCGGCAGCGCTGACCAGCGAAAGCCATGGGACTCATCCTGATCCGTTATCCTGGGGCAGAACTAGGGAGGTCGCCCATGCCCATCAGGTTCCGCAAACGCCAGTCCTTCGGACCGTTGAAGTTGAACTACACCCAGTCGGGGTTGTCCTCGTGGAGTATCAAGATCGGCCCCTGGTCGTGGAACTCCAGGACCAAGAAGAACAGCGTCGATCTGCCGGGACCGCTGAGCTGGCGCCAGCGCTGAGCATCGTGCGGCCGCGCCGCACGGGCGGCCGGTTCCGTGTCATCGCACCGGCCGCAGTTCGATCACCACACCGCCCTGCTGCCAGGTCTGGTAGATATCGGCCTTGTTGGGATTGCCCTCGGCATCGAAACCGATACCGTTGAAGCCGGCGTTGGTCCGGTTGTCCCGGGCGATGATCTCGAACAGTCGCAGCACGTCCTCGGCCGTGGTGTGCACGACCGGGTCGAACTGTTCGGGCCGGCCGCCGCGGGTGATGGTGAGGGGGGTGCCGGTCGCCAGGTTCCGCACCCACGGTCGCCGGGATGTGCCGATCAGGAGTGTCTGTCCGTGGGCGGTGTAGGCGACCGGAATATCGTAGGCGCGTCCGGATTTGCGGCCCACCACGTGCAGGGTCGCCAGCCGTTTACCGATCACTCCGGACAGGCCCGGCAGTCGTAGCAGCGTGCGGACCATCCGGTTGGTCACGCCCTGAGCCCGGCCGATGGGCCGGGGGCCGTTGGTGGTCGGGGTGCCGTAGGGGTTCGCCGATCCGGAGTCCTCGCTCATGAGTTCAGTATTGCCGCCTCAGAGCACCTGGTCGAGAAACCTGCGCAGTCGCGGTGTTCCGGCATTGTCGAACAGTTCGTCCGGACTGCCCGACTCCACCACCACACCGCCGTCCATGAACACCACATGGTCGGAGACGCTGCGGGCGAACCCCATCTCGTGCGTCACCACGATCATCGACATACCGCCCGCGGCCAGCTCCGACATCAGCGCGAGCACACCCTTGACCAGTTCCGGGTCCAGCGCGGAGGTGGCCTCGTCGAAGAACATGATGTCCGGTTTCATGGCCAGTGCCCGGGCGATCGCCACCCGCTGTTGCTGACCACCGGAGAGGTTGGTGGGCCGGGAGTCGGCCTTGCCGGTGAGCCCTACGACCTCGAGCTGTTCCAGCGCCAGGGTGCGGGCCTCGTCCTTGGACAGGCCGCGCAGCTTGCGCGGTCCCAGCGCGATATTGTCGGCCACCGTCCGGTGCGGGAAGAGATTGAACTGCTGGAAGACCATTCCGATGCGCTGGCGCAGCCGGTCCGGGTTCTCGGTGAGCACCGACTCGCCGTCGATCAGGATGTCCCCGGCCTCGGGTTCGTGCAGGCGGTTGAGGACGCGCAGCAGGGTGGATTTCCCGGAACCGGACGGCCCGATCACTGTGGTGGTCTTACCCGCGTCGACGTGGATGTCCACCCCGCGCAGAATCTGATTACCGCCCAGCCGTAGGTGGAGTCCGGTGCCGGTCAGTGAGGCGCTCATCGGTTACCCCCGGCCTTCGGTGATGGCGGACTGCTCGACCGGGTCGATCGGCTGATCGGGCCGGCCGGTGCGCATCCGCCGGTCGATGTAGTTCACGAGATGGGTGAGTGGGATGGTCAGCAGGAGATAGACCAGGCCGGCGGCCACCAGCGGTGACAGGTTGCCGGTCTGGGCGTTGAGGTCACGGCCGACCGCGAACAGTTCACGCTGGGTGGCCAGCAGCCCCAGGAAGTAGATCAGCGACGAATCCTTGATCAACGCGATGAACTGGTTCATCAGCGCGGGCAGCACCCGCCGCACCCCCTGCGGGATCACCACCAGCGTCATGGCCTGCCGGTAGCCGAAGCCGATCGCCCGGGCGGCCTCGAGCTGCCCCGGCTCCACCGATTGGATACCGGAGCGGAAGATCTCGCCGATATAGGCCGAGGCCAGCAGGGCCAGCGCCACCGCGCCGAGCCAGTAGGGATTGTTGCCGGTGAGGCCGCTGACCACCGGCCCGACCCCCAGGCCGATGAGCAGGATGATGACCACCGCCGGCAGGCCGCGGAAGATATCGGTGTACACCCGGGCCGGCCAGCGCAACCAGCGGGTCCGCGAGATTCCGGCCACCGCGAGCAGCATGCCGATCAGGGTGCCCAGCACGCCGGAGACCAGCGCGAGGATCAGGGTGTTGGGCAGGCCGGTCTTGAACAGGTCCGGGAGAGCCTGCCGGTAGAGCGACCAGTCGAAGAAGGTGTCGCGGAGTTGTTCCAGCGTCGATTTCGGCGCCTGCGCGGTCTGCTGCTGCGGGGCCTGTTCGGCGGCGAGAGCGGCGAAATCGGGCAGTTGCGGGGCCGGTGCGGCCTTCGACCCGGGTTTCCAGCCGGGGGGTAGCTCCCGCGGTACCCAGTCGCTGTAGAGCCGGGCGTAGGTGCCGTCGGCGATCACCGCGTCCAACCCGGAGTTGAGCGCGTCGATCAGCGGCTTGTTGTCCTTGGCGACCGCCCAGGCGACGAAATTGTCCAGACTGAACGAGTTGTCCACGACCGAGGTTGCATCACCTGGCGCGATCGCGCCCTGGGCCTGCGCCGACGGGGCGACCCACGCGTCCACCTGGCCGGTTTTCACATTCGCGTAGGCGGTGTTGTAGTCGGGGAATTTCACCGGGTCCAGGCCGAGTTCGTTGACGACGTATTCGTCCTGGACCGTGCCCTGCACCACCGCCACCCGGGAACCGGGCCCGAGATCGGCGAATCCGTGCACCGGGCTGCCGTCCTTCACCACCAGCGAGAAGTAGCCGAAATCGTAGCCGTTGGTGAAACCGACCATCTCGCGCCGGGCGTCGGTGGTGGTGATGTTGGACGACCCGACATCGAACCGCTTGCCCGCGACCTGGGCCAGCAGGCCGGCGAACTCGGTGCCGGAGAACTCGACCCGCAGCCCGAGCTTCGCGGCCACCGCCCGCAGCAGTTCGTTGTCGAAGCCGGTGAACGCGCCGGACCCCGCGGCGCCGAAGGCGCCGCCAATAAGCACAGCAAAACCCAGTATCGCCACGGCAGCCCAGCTGTGGTTAGCTTTCGTGCCATGAGCACGCCGCACATCGTTTCTCCTGCCGAGTACCTGCCTCGCGACACCGCGGATGTCGTTCGCACCGTGCGGAATTCCCGGGACTGCTCCAGGCCGCTCACCGTTCACGGGGGCGATCCCGCCACCGACGGCCTCACCCTGCCCGACCAGCAGACCGTGGTGTCGCTGCGCCGGATGAACGCGATCGTCGATCTGAATCTCGGCCGCCGCACGGTGCGGGTCCAGGCGGGGGCGCGCTTGTCCGATATCGATCGGCGGCTCGGCGCGCACGGTCTGGGGCTACCCGTGGTCGGCGATCACCGGGATATCACCGCGGGCGGGTTCGCCTCGGTGGGCGGGGTGAGTACCGCCTCGCACCGGCACGGCCTGTTCATCGATCAGATCGTCGACCTCGAGTACGTGGATACCGACGGCCGGATCGGCACCTGCGGGCGCACCCACCACACCGAACGGTTCCATCGCATCCTGGGAGCCGGCGGCCGGGCGGGCATCATCACCGCGCTCACCCTCGACACCGTGCAGGTCGACAAGGAAAACACCTGGCTGTCCACCGATTCGCACCGTTTCCTGGATTTCGACAGTTTCGTCGACTATGCCTACGCCGAGGTCACCCGCCCCCGGGATGCCGTGCTGCAGGTGGGCCGCTGGGTGGATACGGCCCCGCTCAAGGTGTCCCGTCCGGTGATCGCGGGTCAGGTGCAGCTGGGCACGGTGCGGTTCGGCCAGTGGTCCAGCCTTTACCCCACCGCGCCCACCCGCTCACTGCGGGCCCGTCGCGAGGTCGGCAGCAGGGCCCGGAAATCGCTGGGCGCCATCGCTTCGGCGACCCCCGGTAAGGCCGGTATGCCGGTCCGTAACGCCGCCGCGGGTGCGGTGATGTTCACTCCCAAGATCCTCACCCTGCGCGACGCCGAGTATCTCGCCGATACGGTGATCAGTTCCTCCGAGCGCGGCCCGGCCTACCGGGTGGGCGTATTCGCCCCACTGTCCAACTACACCTCGGTGTTCTACCGGCTGCACGATCTGTTCAACGGCCATCGGGAACGCACCGGCTGCTTCACTGTCATCTCGGCCATGACCTATGGGGTGCGCTCGCCGTATCTGCGGGCCGAATCCGCCGCCGACAACCTGCCCGCCGCCGACCACGGGCTGATCACCTTCACCTGCCGGCTCCGCCCGCATGCCCTGCCGTCGGAGCAGCTGCGCGATATCGTCACCGGTATCGAGGAGATCTGCCGCTCGGAGAACAGCATCCGCTACGAATCCGTCGACTGAACTGTGTTGATTTGCCCCGCCTCCGGCGGGGCGGGTCGGGGCCCTGTGACCCCGATTCTTCC
>NZ_JBKOOL010000101.1:0-20838 GCF_046764065.1 Nocardia sp. NPDC002869 | reverse complement strand
GAATCAACCTCGCCACCGAAGACCTCGACGGCACCTTCGAACGCCTCCAGGCCGGTGATGTGGAAGTGGTCCAGGAACCCACCGAACAGCCGTACGGCATCCGCGACTGTGCCGTCCGCGATCCCGCGGGCAATATGATCCGCATCCAGCAACTGCGCTGACCGGAGGTCCACCCACCGATCCGGCACGCATACCGGCCCGTCCCACCGGACGGGCCGGTCCGGCAACACCCGACCGCTCGAGCCGAGCCGGCCGATGTCGACGAACCGCGACCACCGCAGAGGGAGACAGATGAGCACCGCCACGAAGACCGGCACCCGCGCGTCCGCGACACACGCCGCCGACAGCCACGACCTCATCCGGGTGCAGGGCGCGCGCGTGAACAATCTCAAAGACGTCAGCGTGGAGATCCCGAAACGGCGGCTCACCGTGTTCACCGGCGTCTCCGGTTCCGGCAAGAGCTCCCTGGTCTTCGCCACCATCGCCGCCGAATCCCAGCGGATGATCAACGAAACCTACAGCGCCTTCGTCCAAGGTTTCATGCCCACCCTGTCCCGGCCCGACGTCGACCTGCTCGAAGGCCTCACCACCGCAATCATCGTCGACCAGGAACGCATGGGCTCCAACCCCCGTTCCACCGTCGGCACCGCCACCGACGCCAACGCCATGCTGCGCATCTTGTTCAGCCGGCTCGGCGACCCGCATATCGGTTCACCCAACGCCTACTCCTTCAATATGCCGTCGGTGACCGCCAGCGGCGCCATCACCGTTCAGCGCGGCGCCAAAACGGTCGCCGAGAAAGCGACCTTCAGCCGCCTCGGCGGTATGTGTCCCCGCTGCGAAGGCATGGGCTCGGTCACCGACTTCGACCTCACCGCGCTCTACGACGACAGCCTCTCCCTCAACGAAGGCGCCCTCACCATCCCCGGCTACAGCATGGACGGCTGGTACGGCCGCATCTTCCGCGGCTGCGGCTACTTCGACCCGGACAAGCCGATCAAGAAGTACACCAAGAAACAACTGCACGACCTGCTCTACAAAGAGCCCACCAGGATCAAGGTCGAAGGCATCAACGTCACCTACGAAGGCCTCATCCCGCGCATCCAGAAATCCTTCCTGTCCAAGGACGTCGACGCCATGCAACCCCACATCCGGGCCTTCGTGGAACGCGCCGTCACCTTCACCACCTGCCCCGAATGCGGCGGCACCCGCCTCACCAAGGAAGCCCTGGCCTCCAAGATCAACGGCAAGAACATCGCCGACCTGTGCGCCATGCAGATCAGCGACCTCGCCGACTGGGTCCGCGAACTCGACGAACCCTCGGTCGCCCCGCTCGTCAACGGCCTGCAGCATCTGCTCGACTCGTTCACCGATATCGGGCTGGGCTACCTCTCCCTGGAGCGCCCCTCCGGCACTCTGTCCGGGGGAGAGGCCCAACGCACCAAAATGATCCGCCACCTCGGCTCCTCGCTCACCGACGTCACCTACGTCTTCGACGAACCCACCATCGGCCTGCACCCGCACGATATCCAGCGGATGAACGACCTGCTGCGCCAGCTTCGCGACAAAGGCAACACCGTCCTCGTCGTCGAACACAAACCCGAAGCCATCGAAATCGCCGACCACATCGTCGATATCGGCCCCCGTGCCGGCAGCGACGGCGGCCAGATCGTCTTCGAGGGCACCGTCGACGGACTCCGCGCCAGCGACACCCTCACCGGACGCCACCTCGACGACCGCGCCGCCCTCAAGAAAACCGTGCGCACCCCGTCGGGCGCCCTCGAAGTCCGCGGCGCCGACTCCCACAACCTGCGCAACGTCGACGTCGATATCCCGCTCGGCGCCCTCGTCGTCGTCACCGGCGTCGCCGGCTCCGGCAAGAGTTCCCTGATCACCGGCTCGGTTTCCGGACGCGACGGCGTCGTCACCATCGACCAGGGCGCCATCCGCGGCTCCCGCCGCAGCAACCCGGCCACCTACACCGGACTCCTCGACCCCATCCGCAAAGCCTTCGCGAAAGCCAACGGCGTCAAACCCGCCCTGTTCAGCTCCAACTCCGAAGGCGCCTGCCCCACCTGCAACGGCGCCGGCGTGATCTACACCGACCTCGGCGTCATGGCCACGGTCGAATCCACCTGCGAGGAATGCGAAGGAAAACGCTTCCAGGCCGCGGTACTCGAATACACCCTCGGCGGCCGCAATATCGCCGAAGTACTCGATATGTCGGTGGCCGAAGCCGAAGAGTTCTTCGGTTCCGGCGACGCCCGCCTCCCCGCCGCCCACAAAATCCTCGACCGGCTCGCCGATGTCGGGCTCGGTTACCTGCGCCTCGGCCAGCAACTCACCACACTCTCCGGCGGTGAACGCCAGCGCATCAAACTCGCCACCCGGATGGCCGAGAAGGGCGGAATCTACATCCTCGACGAACCCACCACCGGCCTGCACCTCGCCGATGTCGAACAGCTCCTCGGACTGCTCGACCGGCTCGTCGACTCCGGTAAATCGGTCATCGTCATCGAACACCACCAGGCCGTGATGGCCCACGCCGACTGGATCATCGACCTCGGTCCCGGCGCCGGACACGACGGCGGCCGCATCGTCTTCGAAGGCACCCCAGCCGATCTGGTCGCCGCTCGCTCCACCCTCACCGGTGAACACCTCGCCGCCTACGTCGGCGCCTGAACCCCTTCTGGAACACCACCTCGCCGTTGTGGACCACGGCGACCGCCATCCCCGGGATATCGGTGTCCCGCATCAATTCCTCGGCGCGATATTCGAGGGTGCCCAGAATATGCTCGACGCGTCCACCCGGGATGGCGACTCCGGCTGCCTGATCGGGCCGCGGATCCGATGGCGAGGTCGAGGGCGCTGCCGCCCCCGGCACCGGTGTCGGTTCCCGGTCTCCACACCCCGATACGAGTCCCGCGGCGGTCACCACGGAGACACAGAGAACTACCAGCCGACGTCTGCGCATAGCTCGCCTCCGGGAGGTCGTCGCTGACATGAGCCCAGTCCGTCCCGAGCCTGATTCCCTCTCACGCCCGAACCGGGTACGCGGCCGCTGTGTTTCCGGCTCGGGTGTGGGGAGAACAGGGGAGTGGAGCACCGCCTGGGTCGCCGGGAGCGGGGCGGCCGGCGGTTACCCCCTGAGCACCGGAAGGCTTTGAGGGCTCCAGGTAGTAATTGCCGAAGATCGTGCGGATATGGCGTAGCGCCCGAGAGGACGGCAACCGGCCAACAGCGTGTCCCGCTGGCCGGGTTACGGGACGCGCCAAGATTAACAATGCCCATACGGCGATATGCGCATCCGATTATGTCTAACCAAACATAATCGCTCACCACAGGCAAAAGAACAAGGAAGAGGCTTCATATAAGAGAGGCGCTGCCTGCGGGCAATCCGATCTAGTAGGGGAGAGGACGTCGCTGACCGGAACGTTCATCAGCCAGGGGCCCGTTGACCACGAGTTGAACCAAGCGGGCGGCTGACGCTTCGCCGGGCTCGGTGGCTACAGTCCGTATCTTTCTCGTACCTTCTCGGTATGATTCTTGGCTTCCTGGTAGAAGTCGGGGAAAGTCTGTCCTTCCCGTAGTGACCGAGCGGCTCTCGCGGCCTGGTCCGAGTGTTCTTGTTGCACTTCCGGACGACGCAGACTCCAGTCTGCGGGGCCTTGGCCGATCGGTGTCTTCGGATCCAGGAATGGGACCTGATTCTCGACATGGTTGATCATCGCCTCACCGAGTGTCCGGGCCGCGGGTGCTCCATTCACGGTCGGTCGGTAGTCTCGATATTCTTGCATCACCTCCATCGTGTCCTCGACAGTGTGTATCTTCAATCCGTGCTCGCTGACCGTCCTGCCGAGGGGTCGTTCATCGGAGACACGGGCGGAGGTAAGATTTTCCGGACCCAAATGCACGGCACGCAAGTACCCTTCGGAATCGGATGTGTTTTGCAGGTCGACACCGATGACGCCCCGCGCGACCGGGTCTTCGTGTCCTATGCCAGGTTGTATTCTTTTCGACTCATCGAATTTGGTGCCGAGTATTGCTTCCGCTCCCCGGTCGGTCTGAGCGGGTAGGTAGTCGAGCATTTCCGCGTGTGAGCGGAACAGCTTCGCAGATCGGAGTTCGTCGAGGCCACGACCGTCACCGAAGTTGAGGTCGCTGTAGTTGTCGGCGGCCATCGCCAACGCGCGGTCGGCGGCGGGGAATCCCTTCAACTCCGCATGTTGCTGCAGGCTCTGCATATCCTTCGGCAGATAGGCACCGTTGTGGTAGCCCGAAAACGCGCCGCCGTTCTCGACCAGTTCCTTCTCCCCGAAATGCGGGAGAATATGACCGATATCACCGTGACCGTACAGCGCATTCGTGCCGTGCAACGCATTGCCGGCGAGCCTGGTGGCAGCGGGTGCGTCGGGGTGATTGAGAACATGATCGGGCAGGTGCGAACGCACGAGATCCAACTCGTGCCTTATCACATTATCTGGTAGTGGCGGTCGGCTCGGGTCGAGAATTGTTTCTCGGACACGAAGGAACTTCGCCAAATCCTCGGGGGTGCCAGCTTTGTGCAAGCCGACAGTCAGGTCCGGCAGCCCGATGACCTGTATGCCCTCCGGACCTTCGCTGGTTCGCCACATACGAGGGGCGTAATCGCCGTAGGAGGTACCTTGCCCGCCGACTTTTACCCTCAGCTCGCCGTTCACGAGCGATTCCCCCACCCGCGACCATTCGGGTTGCTGCTGTAAATGGTCGAAAGCCCCCCGGGACACGAAGAGATCGACATTGGTGGGACGAGGAAAGCGGTCCGGGAACACCGCCTGCAACGCAGCATCGCCTCCGACGGCCGATTCCCGTGCCACCCTGCTGCCGAGTTGGCCGACTGTCGCCTCGAGCGTGGGGAGCTGCCGCAGTGAACCGGGCGCGACCTCCGTTGCCCCGCCGCGATCGATGGCCTCCACACGACCCGGCCGCTCACTCGCCCCGGAACCAGACTCCTCAACCCGACGCCGTCCGTCCTGTTCCTGACCGGATATCACCTTCCTCGCCTGATCCGCACGCTCCCCGGTCTGCCGAATCGGCTTCTCCGCTGCACCGGCGACGTCGGGGATGACACGCCGGACCAGTCTCCCGGCCACATTTCTAAGGAACCAGCCGGGGAACCCGCCGCTCACCGTGCGACCACATCGAATTCCGACGGACGATGCGGGATCACGCCACCCGCCTTCAGCCGAGCATCCTGGGCAGCCACCCGCCGATCACTCAACGCGACGCCGGGTATCTGCGCCGACGGCGGTGTCGGTGGCCACCGCCGTCTTGGCCGGTCCGAGATAGCGGTGCAGCCGGCCCATACCCTCGTCGGCGGTGTTGATCGGCACCGGATCGGCCAAAGACTGCACCCGATCCCGCTCTCGCGCAGATCGTGGATCAGGTTCAGCACCTCCCGCAGATTGCGACCCAACCGATCCAAGGTATGCACCACGATCCGATCCCCAGGCCGCGCATAGGCCAACAGCTCGGACAGACCGGGCCGGTCCACCGTCACCCCGGTCTTCTTGTCGATAATATCCGCGGTTCCGCAATACCGGCCTCGGCGAGCGCGGCCAGTTGGCGATCGAGGCTCTGCTTGGTCGAGCCGACCCGCGCATAGCCGAGGTCCCAACGACCGGCGGGGTGATAATCCACCGAAATCATGGCGAAACCGTACCGGAAACCGTTGCCGCACACAGGTTGGTCAAGTCCAAATGCGTGGTGTAACAGGGTGATCGCCGCGTGATCCTGTGTGGTCAGGCGGTCAGGGCTGCGGGTTCGGTGTCCTCCTGTTCCCCGGTGGGGTCGCTGGGGTGGCGGGAGCGGGTCAGGACGTCGAGGCCGAGGTAGCGGCGGCCCTCGATCCACTCGTCGTGGTTTGCCCCTTTTGGGCTTACTCGGTCTGTCCCCTTGGTAATGGCAGGGGGAGGTGTACCCGCTCGACGTCGGCATGATTCGCAAAGGGCCGACGATCTGTCGCTGCGGTTCTGCTTGTGGAGCGGCGGTCGGCAGCCTCGTGTCGGGACCTCCGGGCATTCTCGCGTGGCGAGGCCCCGCCCGCCCCGTATTGCGTCATGTGACGAATTGTGAGAGTGGGGGTTTCCTTCTCAATGAGACGGAACCGCAAGCGTGATCGCAAATGATGACGCCATCGCGGGTGTCGAACTCCGCGCACTCCTTGGTGCCGCCGCCGGCGGAACGCACTGGTTGTCCACGGTATCGACGAACGGTCGCTGTGCCGGCGAAGCCCCGCTCACCAGAACGCCGATAATCTACATTATGTCAACTAAAGTCTTGCGTATTGCATCAGATGAATCAGCCCTACCTCCCCTGATCACGTCGGCGCCGACTCTGCGACTGTTGGTCCCAGGCCGGACGTCGCCAACGATCTGATCTGTATATACGCCGCCACCGTCAGGAGTTGGTCGGTACTCGGGCTCCGGAGGGAAGCCACTTATCGGTTCCAGCGTCCCGCCGACGCCGAATCCGCAGGGTTACCAGTAAAGCCCTGTACGCAGGCTCGGATAATCAAGGAAGCGCGACCCCGATCCCACATGAGAGATCGGTGATCGATCGGTCAGCGTTGAGGCGTCAGCGTGATGGCGCCGATCAGCACCCCACCCAGATACGCCGGGCCCTCGTACCCGCCATGTCCGTCGCTGATCAGCACGACTCGGTGGCCGGGAAATAGGTCCACGTAACCACCGTCGGGCGTCGAATGAATTGGGTAACGCCCTATCAAGACCAGGTCCCCGCCCTCGACGCGCCCGCCGCGTTGCAGGAGCACGATTCCGGACGACCACGTCGTGGACGTATAGGCGCCGGGTTCGACGTCGGCGAATGCTTGACCGACCGTGCCGAAGAAAGTGCCGGCACCCACGGCCATAGCAATCGCAGCTGCCCGGACTATCGCTGTTCTGGCGCGAATGGACATCGTCAACTCCTGTCGCATCGAGTTGCCAACTCTACGCCGGCCAACTCTGATCCGGCCGAATATGCACGAATCGAATATGCAGGGCCAGTAGTCCGCCGCGTACTACCTCGGCTTCACGGCGGGCGGACAGCGATGCGGTCGGTCACTACGTCGATCAGCGGGGCGCGGAGTTCCGGAACCCGGTAGCGTTCACCGATCAGCGGCCAGCACGGCCGCGAGGCCTTCCTGCAGGTCCTCGACAAAATACTGGGGCACCTCCAGTGACGGGAAATGTCCCCCGGTCTCGGGCGACCTCCATCGGACGATCCGCCGGTACCGCTCCTGCGCCCAAGGGCGCGGACACTTCTCGATGTCGCGGGGATACATCGTGATTGCCGACGGGACGTCGACCCGGAGTTCGGGATCCAGCGAGTTGTGGCTTTCGTAGTAGATGCGGGCCGCCGATGCACCGGTACGCGTCAGCCAACACCGGGTGACGTCGTCGAGAACCCGGTCTATGGAAAGCGTCTCGAACGGGCTGTCTTCGGTGCCGCTGTCCTGACGCCCGAGGGCACTCGGCGATGGCGGCTCGGCTCGGCTTCCCCTGTAGAGGATGCCCGGGGCGTGATCGCCGCCGACGCGGTCGACATCATCGCAGGCGAACGAGACGGAAAATTGGCCCTGTGCGTCTCGCCGACCTGCCGGGCCGCCTTCTTCGATACCAGCCAGAGCCGCACCCGCAAATGGTGTGACATGAACACGTGCGGAAATCGTCAGAAGAAGGCGCGCTTCAAATCCAACCAGCGCAAGAGTCCCAGATCAACGGGGTGATCGTTACCAGTGTGCTCGCCGGTGTCACCGCCTCGTTCGTCCACCGCATATTCGTCCGGCGACTGATCCGGACCACGCCCGGTAAAGCTCTGTTCGACCTCCGGCGACAGCAGGAGGACGGCAACTCTCCGACGTGGTGGCGGTGATCGAGCAGTGGCTCGTCGGGGCCTTCCTGACGGTCGCAGCGCCGCGGCAGCTACCGGGCGGGCTCCCGATGACCACGGAAAGCCTTGCCCCGATGAGTTTCGCGCGCCGAGCGGGTCTACCCGGTTATGAGGAGACTGATCTACGGGTTCAGCGTGTCCCTGGACGGCTACATCAACGATCGCGACGGCAGTATCGACTGGACCGACCCGGACGATGAGCTGCACCAGTTCCACAACGACCGCTTCCGCGACGTCGAGGTCTCGCTGCACGGCCGCAGGCTGTACGAGCTGATGGCCGAGTACTGGCCGCACGTGCCCGATGACGCGCCACGCATCGAGCGTGAGTTCGCCGCGCTCTGGACCGCGAAGCCGAAGGTCGTCTTCTCCCGGACGCTCACCGAGGTGCACTGGAACAGCACTCTGGTCGGCGAGAACGCGGTCGAGGAGGTCCGCAGGCTGAAGGCCGGCGGTGAGGGCGTCATGGAGGTCGGTGGCGCGAGCCTCGCGGCCTCGTTGATGCCGCACGGGCTCATCGACGAGTACCAGCTGTTCCTGTTGCCCGTGGTGCTCGGGGGCGGCACACCGATGTTCCCCTCACCGGCCCAGCGCCTCCACCTCCGATTGGCCGAGACGAGGCACTTCGACAGGGTGGTGATGCTCCGCTACCTCGCCGAGTGAGCGCCGTTTGGCGATCGCCGAAGGTGATCCCGATACTTTCCTGCCCCGCCGGCCGGGGCGCGGGCGGGCGCAGTGTTTCCGGGTTAGTTCCGAGGTTCCCGGTCGCAGCACCGCTCGCGCCTCGGCTTTCAGCTATCGATGCGATTCACCATTCCGCGACGCGCCTTTTCGGTATTCCGATGTGGGCGGTGATTTCAGGCGCTCAGCGGAGGGGAAGGCGGAAATACGACCGGCAACGCTGTCAATGCGCGGTGGAAGGGGCCGGGACGCCACACGAGGCGTTCCAGGGGTACTTCCAGCTGCAATTCCGGAAGGGCGTCCAGCAGTTGGTCGATGATTTCCTGCGCCAGGATAAGCGAGAACGGCCTGGCGTGCGCGGGGCAGGCGTGCGGTCCGGTGCTCCACGCCAGGTTCCATCCGTTGTCGATGAATTCGCCGGTGTTCTTCTGCGGGTCGGTATTGCAGGCGGCCATGCTGATGATCACCGGCTGGTTGGCGGGCAGGAACTGGCCTTCGACGTAGATGGGTTGGCGGGGGTAGGTGATGCAGTAGTTCGCCATCGGGGGGTCGGTGGCCAGCCGCTCCTCCAGTGCGGTCTTCGTCGTCAGGTGACCGTCCCCGTCGTAGCTGGTGTACCGCTCGTCGGTGAGCATCAGCACCAGGGTGTTGGCGATCAGGTTGACGGGTGGCTCGACTCCGGCGGCGAACAACAGGACCAGTTGGTTCACCACTTCCTCGTCGGACAGCCCGGCCGGGTCCTGGATCATCTTGGTGGTGACGTCGTCGCCCGGGTGCACGCGCTTGAGGAGTGTCAGTTCGAGCAGGGCCTGACCGAAGGCCATGTTGACCTGCTCGGTGTCGACACTGTCGAACATCTGGGCGCTGGCCGCGGCGACCCGCTGGCCGATGTCTTCGGGACAGCCGAGGACCTGGCACAGGACCGAGAAGACCAGCGGAAGGGCGTACTGGTTCAGCACGTCGGCGCGGCCGGTCTCGCAGAAGGTGTTGATGAGCGGGAAGGCGGATCGCTCCACCATGGGGCGCACCGTGTTCAGGTCGATTCCCTGCTCCAGTGCTTCGACCACGTTTCTGCGGAGCCGCCGGTGCTGTTCACCGCTGGTGCGGATTGCGTTGGGCCGGTATTCGACCATCGGCTTGATCGGGCAGTCGTCGGGAATCTCTCGCTGCCAGATGCTCGGATCGGCGGGAAAGCGGTCGCCGTCGCTGAGTATGCCCTTGGCGGTGTCGTAGTTGATGACCAGGGTGGCGGGCACTCCGGGCCACATCTCGACCGGAACCAGCGCGCCATACGCTTCGCGCATCTGACGGTAGGCCCGGTGGGGATCGGCGGCGAACTCTTCGCTGTAGATCGGGACCCGGGGGCCGTTCTCGATGCTGTAGATCGGGGTTCGAGTACCGTCCGCGAGCGGTGAGCCGGTGACAGCACCCTGGCGGGTGTACTGCGGATACACGTAATCTCCTTGATATCGGTTTGCGGAGGAATACTAACCGAGGCGAGAGCCGGGTGAGGGCTGCCAGGTGGCTATGTTGTTCTCCGCCAACGGATTTGTGGCTTATTGCGGGTAATCCGAACACATTTCGCGGTCGGGGTATCGGTCGATATCGCCCATATTCGCCCGAATGACCGCTCCGGCCGCGCTTCGGACACCGTCGCATTCACCACATAGTTGGAGTCGTGCGGGGTGTGACGAACGCCGCGGGCAGGGCACCCCGCCGAGGTGCCCTGCCCGCGTGCGTATCGGAGGATCAGCGACGGGGCCGATCGCGGCAGCGCGAGTCCCAGGCGGCGGCCAGGTCGTCGGACAGCACCGGAGCGCCGAGCATCTCGTCGTCGAATTCGAAAGCGGCCAGCAGGGCGGGGAGGTTGTCGGCGAGGGTGTCGATGGCCTCGTAGAGCAGTCCGCTGCGCAGTTGCTGTTTGACCGCCTTCACGGCGGCCACGTCGAGTAGTCCGTGGGTGAGGTACCACGCCGCGTGCTTGTCGATCTGGTCGAGCGCGAAGACGTCACGGACGGCGGCGATCTCGGGGTGATCGGCGTGTTCGTCGAGGACTCGCAAAGCCTGTTCGACGCAGTAGGCTTCCGCGAGTTCCAAGGCGTCCGGGATGATCTCCAGCCGAGCTTCGAGTGCCGGGTTGCTCAGGTGCGGTTGTGCTTCCTGGGCGATGGTGAGTGTCCGGGCGTGGAACAGGCGTGCGCGGTCTGCCGGGTCGGCGGGGTCGTGGAGGACGGGTTCGGGCGGCTGGGAGCCGGTGAATTGTTTGGCCAGTACGCGACCGGCGACCGAGCCCATGACGGAGACGTCACCTTCGCCGGTCATGGCGGCGTGACAGACACCGAGGTAGCTGGCGACCCGGTTGGCGCTGAACATGCCCTGGGCGGCCATTTTCACGCGGCAGTCGGTGACCGTCTGCAGTGCGTGCCGTTGGATGAAGTCCTTGGCCAGCATGACCGACACGACGGTGTCGCGGGCGGTGAGATCGCTGCCCGCGAGCAAGGTTTTCACGGAGTTGCCGTAGAGGGTGCGGGCGACGGTGCCGGCCAGGTCGGTGAGCAGTGTGTCACGCACATGGGGGATGTCGAGCATGTACGGCTTGTCGGTCGGTGTCATCGGAACCACTCGCCTGCTCGCGTAGTTCAGGGCGATGTAGAGCGATGCGCGGGCTTCGGCGTTCAGGCAGGAGGACAGTGCCAGGCGTCCGACGGTGAGCTGGCTGATCGCCGAGGCGAATGCGCGTTTGCGGCTGGCCTCGTCGCGCCAGGTGAGTACGCCGTCGTCGTCGATGGTGGCGAGGTCGTTGCTGAGCCAGGCGTCGCGTTCGACCCGGAGGTTGTCGAAGCTGATGACGGAGTTGTCCATGATCACCAGTGGCTGGTGGTCGAGCTGGGTGATGGTCACTCCGGGGGCGGGTGCGCCGTCGGCGCCGCGCAGGCGTGCGGTGAACAGGTGCACGCCCTGGTCGACGCCGGCGGCGTCGATGAACCGTGCGCCGATGACGCAGACCCGGGCCACTTCGATCCCGACGCTGGGCATGAATTTGCGTGCTCTCGGGTCCGGGGTGTTGAGCACGAACCCGTCGCCGTCCCAGGTGGCGGTGGTCCGCATGAACTGGATGTTGGAGCCGCACTCGTATTCGGTGAGCAGCATGACTCCGACGCTGGACGCGTCGTCGAGGTCGAGGAGGTAGGGCGTGGCGGAGTCGGAGTCGGTGAGGGTGGCCAGGCTGCCCGAGGCCAGGTTGTAGTGGCCGGAGATGAGTGGGATCAGGTCCGTCGCCAATACCGCGCACTGGTCGAACACGGCGAACAGTTTGGGGAGGTCGGTGGCGACGGCTCGGGTGCCGATCTGCCTGACGAGGTCGCCCAACTGGTCGTAGGCGTTGAGACGCCGCTGCTCCTGACTCTGCTGCTCCGTGACGTCGTAGTCCGGGTTGATCAGGATCTTCTGCAGCTGCTGATGGAACTCCGGACTGCCGTGCCGAATGATATCGGCCAGCGAAGTCTGTTCCACGTACGCGTCGGTAGCCATAACCGCCTCCTACTAACTAATTTCCGGTCCCAGCGGTCACTCGTTCACCGTTGGGCATACTGGGCCATCGCTACCGGGCACCGGCGCAGGGCGGTCGCCGCGTTTTCGTGCGGGTACCGCCGGGGCCGAAGCGATGGGCCGGACGATCACCTGTCAAGAACTCGTCGCGCCACACACCTTCACGTGGGGCTTCTTACCGCGGCCCGGCCGATGGGAGTCGCGTACCGCGCGCCGGGGTGGGCGTGCGGTACCCCGATGCGTGGCCGGGATCGGGGAAAGGGTTCCGGCCGCGGCCGTTCCCTCGGGGGTGGCCCATCACCCGGATGGAACCGCCGATGGGACGGGCGGTCCGCCGGGCTCGGCCGGGCGGTGGCGTGGGTGCTCCGCCGGGCCGATTTTGCGGTCGCTTCAGCGTGCGGCACCATCGTTGCCGCAGAGTTGCCGTTGACCGTTCGGGACACGGAAAGGATTGTGCCACAATCGTTCTTCGGTCTCATGGGGAAGAATCACAATCATTGGTCTAGGCCGATGACCTGGCGTTCTGGGGATTACCGGCTGACCTGGACGTATCGAGAGGCGGCAGCGCCTTTCGCCTGGCTGTAAATTCGCCAGGAAAATTACCCTACGTAACGGTCGGTATTGTCTACGGATTCACCGATCGAGCCGTTCGTCGAGGATTCGGGCGATCTCCTCGACCGCCGCCGGATCGGTCATGGCCAGGTGAGCCGCCTCGATATCGATATTCGAGATCCGCCCGCCGACGACCGGCGCCCACCCGGCCCAGCCGGCGGCATCGGGACGGCGGTCCACCGTCGCCGTGAAATACAGCAGGTCGGCGTCGAGAACCTGTGGCCGCCAGATACTCGCTGCCCGCATGGACTGGTTGTAGGCGTCGGTCATCCGCTGGATCATGTCGGCATCGACCGGGAAGCCCTCGCCGAGGTGCCGCCTGATGAGGTCGGCCGCCTCCTGCGGGGTCGCGTCCTGGTCCACGAAATCGATGCCCAGGACCGGGCCGAGGTTGCTGATCAGTTCGCCGGCGGTGACCGTGACGACCTCTGCGGGATCAATGTTGGCGGCTTCGGCGTCCAGCAGGGCCAGCAGGGCGACCTGCTCCCCCGCCGCTCGCATCTCGACGGCGATCGCGTGCGCGATCTGACCGCCCAGCGACCAGCCGAGCAGATGGTAGGGCCCGTGCGGCTGGACGGTCCGGATCTCCGCGAAGTACCGGCGGGCGGTGTCCTCGATGGTGGCCGGCCCGGGGAGTTCGCCGCCGATCTGGGGTGCCTGGATGCCGTAGATCGGCCGGCCGGGCGCCAGGTACTCGGCGAACGGGCGGTAGCTCCAGGCCAGACCCGAGGCGGGATGGACACAGAACAGTGGTGGCCGGTCACCGTCGGCCCGGATCGGCAACAGGACATCGAAACCGAAGGTGGCGGCCGCATCGGCGGGGGCGTGGCCGGAGCGCATCCCCGATTCGATACGTTTGGCCAGATCGGCCGGCCTCGGATCGGACAGGATCCAGCCGACCGGAACGTCGTAGTCGAGTTCCTTCTTCAGCTCGCTGACCACTTGCACCGACCGTAGCGAGTTACCACCGAGGGCGTAGAAATCGTCGTCCGCCCCGACGCGGTCCACACCGAGTACGTGCCCGTAGGCGCGGGCCACTTCGCTTTCCAGCCAGGACGCCGGTTCCCGGTACTCACCGACCGCGAACTCCGGTTCGGGCAGGCGCGCGCGGTCGAGTTTGCCCGAGGCCGTGTAAGGCACGGTGTCGAGCACCATGACCGTGCCGGGCACCATGTAGCCGGGCAGTTCGGTGGCGGCGTGGGCGAGGACCACGGCGGTGTCGAGGGTGACGCCGTTCGCGGGGACGAGGTAGGCGACGAGCTGGTCCCCGGCGGCGGCGGTATGCACCGCCACGATGGCGCGGGCGACGCTGTCGTGTTCGGCCAGTACCGCCTCGATCTCGCCGAGTTCGATACGCAGGCCGCGCAGTTTCACCTGGGAGTCGGTGCGGCCGAGATATTCCAGTTCGCCGTTGGGGAGGCGGCGCGCCAGGTCGCCGGTGCGGTAGAGCCGTTCGCCCGCGGTGAAGGGGTCGGCGACGAACCGTTCCGCAGTGAGTCCCGGACGATCCTGGTAGCCGCGGGCGACCTGGTCACCGGCCAGGTACAGGTCCCCGGCCACTCCGGGCGGTGCGGGTTGCAGCCGGCTGTCCAGGACGTAGGCGCGGACGTTCCAGACCGGCGTGCCCATGGGAATGTTGCCGTGGTCGGCGTCGGTGACCAGGTGTTCGGTGGCGTGCAGGGTGAATTCGGTCGGCCCGTACACGTTGTGCAGTTCGGTGCCGGGCATCACCCGGCGGGCCGCGGACACGACGTCCTGGCCGAATGCCTCACCACCCACGAGCAGCGCCCGCAGCGAGGTCAGTGATCGGGCGGGGGCCGTGTCGGCGAACGCCGCCAGCATGGAAGGCACGAAGGAGGTGAGGGTGACCCGGTGGGCGTCGATGGTGTCGGCGAGGTAGGCGGGATCGGTGTGCCCGTACGGTTGCGCGATGATCATCCGCGCCCCGGCCATCAGGGTGGCGAACAGTTCCCACACCGAGACGTCGAAGGTGGCGGGGGTCTTCTGCAGCACCACATCCTCCGGTTTCAGGGAGTGGGCTCCGATCATCCAGTGCAGTTGGTTGAGCACCGCGCGGTGCGAGACGGCTACGCCTTTGGGTCGTCCGGTGGAGCCGGAGGTGAACAGAACGTAGGCGATGTTCTCCGGTCGCAGCGGCGTGCGGCGTTCGCGGTCGGTGACGGGCCCGTCGTCGAAGCCGGAGAGGTCGAGCCCGTCGAGGGTGGTCAGTACGACGACGGGGTTCGCGGTGGCCAGCATGTAGTCGATACGTTCGGCCGGGTGGTCCGGGTCGACCGGGACGTATCCGCCGCCGGCTGCGTGCACCGCGTGCATCGCGGTGACCTGATCCAGCGAGCGCGGCATCCGCAGCGCGACCAGCGTTTCGGGGCCGACGCCACGCGTGATCAGCAGCCGGGCGAGGCGGTTGACGCGGGACGCGAACTGCGCATAGGTGAGTGTCTCGTCCGCCGTGGTGACCGCGGGCAGGTGGGCGTGTCTGCGCACCGAGTCGGTGAACGCGGAGGCGAGTGTTTCGTCCGCTCTGAGGTGGTAGGCGGTGGTGTTGCACCAGATCAGTTCGGCGTCGCGTTCGGTGGGGTCGAGCAGGTCTACGTCGTGGACGGGCTGGGTGGGATCGGTGGCCATCGCGTCGAGTAGCCGCAGCAGGCGGTCGACGATGCCGGTGGCGGTCGCTTTGTCGAACAGGTCGGTGGCGTAGGTGAGTCCGCCGCTGATACCGGTCGGCGTGCCGGCGGCGTCATAGGTGTCGGAGACGGTGACCTGCAGATCGAACAGGGAGGTTCCGGTGTCGGCTTCGACGGCCGAGACCGACAGTCCCGGTAGTTCGAAGTCGGTGGTGGTGAGGTTCTGGAAGGCCAGCATCACCTGGAACAGCGGGTGGTGCGCGGGGGTGCGTACCGGGTTGAGTTCCTGGACGAGCCGTTCGAACGGGACGTCGGCGTGCCCGAATGCGGCCAGGTCGGTGCCGCGTACGTGTTCGAGCAGTTGGGTGAAGGTCATTCCCGCGGTGAGCCGGGTGCGCAGGACGAGGGTGTTGACGAACATGCCGACGAGGTCGTCGAGTTCGGGTTCGCCGCGGCCCGCGTACGGGGTGCCGATGGCGATATCGTCGGTGTGCGCGAGCCGGGCCAGGGTGGCGGCGAGGGCCGCGTGGAAGACCATGAACAGGGTGGTGTTGTGGGCTCGGGCGACTTGTTCCAGTTTCGCGTGCAGTTCGGCGTCGAGTTCGATCGGCATATTGGCGCCCGCGTAGGTCGGGGCGGGCGGGCGCGGCCGGTCGGTGGGTAGTTCCAGCAGGGCGGGCAGGTCGGCGAGCTGCCCGGTCCAGTAGTCGATCTGGGCGCGCAGCAGCGAATCGGTGTCGTGCTCGGTGCCCAGGACGGTGTGCTGCCAGATCGCGTAGTCGGCGTACTGCACGGCCAGCGGCGGCCAGGCGGGGGGTTCGTGGTGCAGGCGGGCCGAGTAGGCGGCCATCATGTCGCGGGCGAGCGGGCCCAGTGATGATCCGTCGCCGGAGATGTGGTGCAGCACCACGGCCAGGATCCACTCGTCGTGGTCGAGCTCGTACAGCCGTACCCGGAACGGGACCTCGGTGGTGAGGTCGAACACCGTGGACACGAAGGTGGAGAGCCGGTCCACCAGTTCGGATCGGTCGACGGGGGCGACGGCCATGGGGGGTACGGCGTCGGCGGCGGGCAATACGACCTGCGCGGGTTCGCCGTCGTGGTGCGGGTAGACGGTCCGCAGTACTTCGTGACGGGTCATGACGTCGTCGACGGCGGCGTGCAGGGCGTCGATGTCGAGCTGCCCGGTGAGGCGGATGACGATCGGGATGCTGTAGGCGGCGGAGTCGGGTTCGAACCGGTTCAGGAACCACATCCGCTGCTGTGCGTAGGACAGCGGGACGTGGTCGGGGCGGGGTTGGGCGGTGAGCGCGATACGGCCGGTGTCGGCGTGCGATTCGGCGCGGGCGGCGAGTTTCGCGACGGTGGGTGCTTCGAAGATCATCGCGACGGGCACGGACGCGTCGAGCGCGGCGCCGATGCGGGCGGCGACGCGGGTGGCGATCAGGCTGTTGCCGCCCAGTTCGAAGAAGTCGTCGTCGGCGCCGACCGGGCCGTCGGTGCCGAGTACTTCGGCGTACACCCCGGCCACGATCTCTTCGACCGGTGAGGACGGCGCCCGGAACTGCCTGGCCTGCAGGACCGGCGCCGGGAGGGCCTTGCGGTCGAGTTTCCCGTTCGGTGACAGCGGTATCGCGTCGAGCACCATCACCGCGGCGGGCACCATGTAGGACGGCAGTGCCGCGGCGGCCGCGGCGACCAGTTCTTCGCCGGCGATAGTCGCGCCCGGCGCGGGCACCACATACGACACCAGCAGTACGGGTCCCCCGCCGTCGCGGCGTGGCACGGTGATCGCGAACGAGACGTCCTCGCGGGAGCCGAGGACGGCGTCGATTTCGCCGAGTTCCACCCGGAAGCCGCGGACCTTGATCTGGAAGTCGTTGCGGCCGACGAATTCGAGGTCGTGGTCGGCGTTCCAGCGGACGACATCACCGGTGCGGTACATGCGTTGCCCGGGTTCGCCGTAGGGGCAGGCGACGAACCGGGCGGCGCTGGTCGCGGTCCTGTTCAGGTAGCCGCGGGCCAGGCCGGGACCGGCCAGGTACAGCTCCGCGGGTACGCCGACCGGTACCGGTTGCAGCCGGGAGTCCAGGACGAGGGCTCGCATACCCGCGCGCGGGGCGCCGATCCGGACCCGGTCGCCGGGGAGCATGTGGGGGGCGGCGGTGGCCACGACCGAGGTTTCGGTCGGCCCGTACAGCACCCGGAATTCGCGGGTGCCGCCGCGGTCGGTACCCGCCCACCGGTTCACCAGATCCGAGGGCACTTCCTCGCCTCCGGACATGACGACCTGCAGATCGTCGAGTCCGGTGGGGTCGACGGAGGCCAGCGCGACGGGTGTCACGAAGGCGTGGGTGACGTGCTGGGTGCGCAGCAGGTCGGCGAGTTCGCTACCGCCGTACATTCCGGCCGGGGCCAGCACGAGGGTGGAGGCGCCGCCGGTCGCGAGCATGATCTCCAGCAGGGAGGCGTCGAAGGACGGGGAGGCGAAATGCAGTATGCGGGAGGTGTGGCCGGTGCGGTGGGCGGCGTGCTGGGCGGCGAGGAAGTCGGCGATGGCGCGGTGCTCGACGGCGACGCCCTTGGGTACACCGGTGGAGCCGGAGGTGAAGATGATGTAGGCGGTGTCGGTGGCGCGCAGTGGAACACAGCTTGTTCACAGCGAGTGCGCAGGGGGATGCCGGCGCCGTGGGTCAGTATGGGTGGCATGAGTGGGGCGCAGGGCGGAGTACCTGAGGCGCGGGTACTGGTCGTCGACGACGAGACGATCGGGTGGATCAGCACCTGCGGGAGCAGGCGCAGACCTGGGCGCGGGCCGGTAGCCGGCCACCGTTACCGCTGCCGGGGGGGCCGGGGCGGGAGCGGCCGCCCGTGCTGTACTACGCGCGGGTCGAGGACGACTCGGGCTCCTTCACGGTCCGGCTACCGCGCCACCGGCCGGAACCGGCCGGTCCCGCCGCCGCGGGCGACAGCGGGAACCGGAGCTGACTCAGGCGGGAACGTTCGCGCCGTGGCCGAGTTCACGCAGCGCCTGCTTGATCCGTGCCTGCGCGTCGTCGAGGGACTCCGGCGCCGGGTTCGGATCGGCACCGGAGATATCGAAATTCCCCATGGTGAACGCCGGGAACACGTGTACATGCAGATGCGGGACCTCGAGTCCCGCGATCAGCAGACCCGCCCGCGGCGCGTCCCAGGCCGCGCGCACGGCCTGCCCGATTTTCTGCGCGACCCCGTTCAGGCGCGCGAAGACCTCGGGTTCGATGTCCTGCCACTGATCGATCTCTTTGCGGGGCACCACGAGGGTGTGTCCCGGCGTCACCGGCGCGATGGTGAGGAACCCGACGAATTCGTCGTCCTCCCATACGAACCGGCCCGGCAGGTCACCGGCGATGATCGCACTGAAAACAGATGCCATGGGGCGAGACTAGTGTTGCCGCGCCGAAGAACACACTTACGCTCCGACGAAGTGCGACAGAATTCCCTGTACCTCGTAGATGTCGACCTGGCGGTTGAACTTCTTCTGCAGCGGCGTGTCGGTGCCCGAGATCCACAGCACCAGCTCCGCGTCGAGATCGAAGGTGCCCGCTGTTTCCACCGCGAAATGGGTGATCGAGCGGTAGGGGATGCTGTGGTAACTCACCTTCCGGCCGGACAGTCCCTGTTTGTCGATGAGGATGAGTCGCCGGTTGGTGAAGAGCATGGCGTCGCGGACCAGGATGTAGGCGGAGTAGACCTGTTCGCCGTTGCCGAGTAGCCGTTGGTATTCCTGCTGGGCCCGGGCCGGCTCCACCTGTCCGGCGTTCCCCATGATTCCGTCCATCAGACCCATTGCGCACGTCCTCCCGTATACGCGCACCGGGATCGCTGGGCCCCGGCACGCGGGTTGTCCACCCGTTCAAGGTGTTTCCTCCATCATCCACGGACAGTCGGAGGCGGGGTGAAGTCGCTGGTACAGGGCGGGGACCGGCGGTGAACCTGCCCCGCCGAGCATCGATAGGGCACCTATAAGCTGTCCGGGTGCGAGTACTCGTCATCGGTTCCGGAGCCCGTGAACACGCCCTCGTCCTTGCGCTGCGCCGTGATCCGGCGGTGAGCGCGATCGTCGCCGCGCCGGGTAACGCCGGTATCGCCCAGCACGCGCAGGTGCGGCCGGTGGACCCGAGTTCCGGGGAATCGGTGGCCGCGCTGGCCCGGGAGGTGGCCGCGGATCTGGTGGTGATCGGTCCGGAGGTGCCGCTGGTCCTGGGCGTGGCCGACGCGGTGCGCGCGGCCGGGATCGTCTGTTTCGGCCCGTCGGCCGCGGCGGCCCGCATCGAGGGATCGAAGGCGTTCGCCAAGGACGTGATGGCGGCGGCCGGAGTGCGTACCGCGCACAGCGAGGTGGTGGACTCGCCCGCCGAATTGGATGCGGCGCTGGACCGTTTCGGCCCGACCTGGGTGGTCAAGGACGACGGGCTCGCGGCGGGTAAGGGTGTGGTGGTCACACCCGACCGGTTGGTGGCCCGCGGACATGCCGCCGAACTGCTCGAGCTGGGGCATCCGGTGCTGCTGGAATCGTTTTTGGACGGCCCGGAGGTTTCGCTGTTCTGCCTGGTCGACGGGGAGACGGTGGTGCCGCTGCTGCCCGCGCAGGATCACAAGCGGGTGGGTGACGGCGATACCGGGCCCAATACCGGTGGAATGGGCGCCTACACACCGCTGCCGTGGCTGCCCGACGGGACGGTCGAGCAGATCGTCGACGAGGTGGTGGCTCCGGTGGCCGCCGAATTGGTCAGGCGTGGAGCCGCTTTCAGCGGCCTGCTGTACGCGGGGCTGGCGATGGGCGCGGCCGGGCCCGCGGTGGTGGAGTTCAACTGCCGGTTCGGTGACCCGGAGACCCAGGCGGTGCTCGCTCTGCTGGACAGCCCGCTCGGCGAACTGCTGTACGCCACCGCGACCGGCACGCTGGCCGGGACGTCCGCGCCGCGCTGGCGCGACGGCGCCGCGATCACCGTCGTGCTGGCCGCGGAGAACTATCCCGCCCGGCCGCGGTCCGGCGATGTGATCAGCGGTGCCGGGGACGCGGCGACCGACGACGCGGCGACGGTGCTGCATGCCGGGACGGCGCAGCGCGCGGACGGTGCGCTGGTCTCCGCGGGTGGGCGCGTGCTCAGTATCGTCGGCACCGGAGTCGATCTGGCGGCGGCCCGCGAGGCCGCCTACGACCGTTTGGCCGGTATCAAACTGACCGGGAGCCACTACCGCTCCGATATCGGACTGGCCGCTCTCGAGGACCGTATCTCTCTCTGAGACCAGGCGGTGCGGGCGGCGCCGCGGCGTGCGCTCGCCCGCACCGGGGCCGGCCAGCCGGCCCGCCGCAGAGGGGGCTGCGAAGTCGGTTTCGATGGTTCCGGTTCGTTGGGGGGCGGAGTTGGGGGCCGCG